>NZ_CAXAPD010000011.1:0-193489 GCF_963970515.1 Pseudomonas sp. RL_5y_Pfl2_73
TTGGCGGGCACAGGAGAGGTGCGCGTGTAATACAGCAAATGGGCGCTGCGAAGCGCCTTGCTGCGCCCGGAAGGGCTGAAAAATGAAGAAAATGGATCAAATTTCGACGCGGGTCGTTTTTTGAAAAGTACTGACGGCTCGATAGCCGGAGAATATCCGGCTATTTCAGACCATCCTTAATGTGGCAAACGCCCCGTCTTGAGGTGTTGTCTCGCCCAGATCTGCTGGGCATTGGGATGTAAAAAAGTGGACGCATTTATTTTTAGTGGGATAAGTCGGTTTGGCGGACTGGTATTGAAAACGAGGTGGGCTTTTTTATGAGTGCTTTCGCACTCAAGCGGGAGCAAGCTCCCTCGCCACAAAAAAGCTGTTTTGCATGAGTTCATGCCCGACGCAAAGCGATCCTCAACGTAAGGAATTCTGCTTACACCTTTCGGCGGCCAAGCGACAATCTATATTCCTAAAAGTTGGATCCAATATAGCAAATGAGTATATAACGCAAAAAATAACAGTGTCATTTATCAAAATGATTATGTTAGTTTCGCTTTGCCTTGCAATGAAATGCGAACGGCATAATCTTTCAAAAAAATGGAGCTTTTTATGAAACTCGATATGTCCAAACTGATCGTATCTCAATCCGCACTGAGCCTGACTGCAATGGTTGCGCTGTCGAGCGTAAACAAATCTATCGGCGAATAAATTTCGACGGTGATTTATTAGAAGGACTGCCATATCGCTATGGCGGTCCTTCTTTTTATGGAGAGCCTGCTTTCAAGGAGAAATCAATTGAGCATCTTAATCACAAATGAAGAGTATCGCCAAGATGCCTACACATTGCTCAATCAATACAAAGAGTCGATGAGCTACTTGGCGAGTGTGTTTAATGATGACTATCAAAAATCCGACTCTGTGACCAAGCTGTCTTGGAAGTCTTTCGCATTCTACAATAAGTGCATCAAGAGCTTGCAAGCCAACGATGCAGATTCAGGCTTACATTTTTTTCAAGAAGCCAAGCAAAACGAAAGGCATGGATCAGAAGGATTCAGGGTTTCTGGCTTCTCTGAAAACAACCGAAAAGAAGAAATTGACTTGGTTGCCGATGAAGTACGAGAAGAGGCGTCTGGCAAAATCAGCATTGGTTTCATCGGCGCTGATGTTGCTGAAATCGAGAAAGCAAAATTAATCGCAGGAATAGAACTTCTCAAGGCCCAATCGATAGACCTCTACAATGAAGCTGAGATCCTAATAGATGAAATAGTCTTGACGGGGCCTGGCGATGAATACCATGTCAGATCGGCCAGCAGTTACAATTTATTAGGGCTGATTTTGATATGGGCCGATGAAGTCCATAGCCCCATCTATTACGCACAACAGGTAGTCCATGAGGCCGCCCATTTAAGACTGTTTTTAAAAAGCACAGATGATAAGTTTGTTTTGAATCCAGAGAGTGAATTATACACAGCGCCATTCAGGCCTGACGCCCGTCCCATGCTCGGTATATTTCACGCACTTTTCGTACTGGCTAGAATTGCACTGGCAATGTCTGGTTTGGGAAAAATAGCGCCTGGAAAACTGGCAGAGGAAGCGCTTGAGAAAGGGCGGGCGGCTGAGAAGAGATTTTTCGCGACCGCAGCTCAGATCAAGCGGGACGGTGTGTTGACGCCCATGGGACAACAGATTTTCGATGAGTGCTTGGAGGAAATGACCAAAATATCACCTTTTCGCAATGTTTATGATGACATGCTGAAAAGTGGATTCTGAGCAATGAACAGTTTTAAAAAAATCGCCCCACATGATTACGCATTTTTATTGCTAGTGGCGCTGATCTGGGGGGGGAACTTCGCCTTAATTAAAGTAGGGCTTGAACAAATCAAACCCTTCGTGATGACATTCATCAGGTTTTCGCTTTGCGTCTTCCCGTTTGTATTTTTCATGCCAAGACCTAAAATTCCAGCTTATGTACTCGCCGCCTATGGAATATTGTTTGGTGGCGGAATATGGGGGTGCGCCAACATTGCCATCTATACAGGCACCTCTCCCGGCACTGTATCCCTCATCATTCAGCTCAGCGCATTCATGACATTTATCATTGGCCTGATTGCCTTTAAGGAAAGAGCTTCCAACATCAGCATTATCGCCCTCGCGATATCACTCTCTGGCCTTTTCTTGATGCTAATCAAGAACAATCAGGGTTCAGGTCCGTTGGGCGTTGCTATCTGCTTGCTCGCAGCTTTTTGCTTTAGCATGTGTACTTTCATTATTCAAAAATACAAGCCTGAAGACCTGCTACCCTTTATGGTTTGGAGCTTCTTATTTAGCCTTCCAGTTCTATTTGTTCTTGCCTTGTACTTTGAGGGTGCCGAGTCATTCTATAGCCTGAAGGATGCGATAAACTACAAAGTCATAGTGTCGCTGATCTCACAGTCTTACGTGACGACTCTGCTGGGGTACTGGATATGGAACTACAACATCAGAAAATATTCCGGATCCACCGTGGCCCCCATTGGCTTGCTGGTTCCGTTTTTCGCCATCATCATTTCCTACTTGTTCTTTAGCTACCCGATAAATGGGACAGTCATTCTATCGATAGGCTTGGTTTTCTGCGGCGTGATGTTGTTCAACCTACGACACAGCATTGAGCAGTTATCTAACAAGACCGCCATACAAAGATGACACGACCTTGCTCAGGTTTAAAATTTGCCGCAGGAACGCATGCACCACTTCAATGCCGTCTCGGCCAAACCGCCCAAAAAAAGTGCGTTTCGCTAGTCATTTTGGAGCGCGCTTTTTGCCCGTTGATTTAGTTGCAAACTTTAACTTTCAAAGCGTCTTAAACATGGGGTTTGAGCGTGCACAAAAACGGTACGGCCTGCACTTATCACGGCCCAAGCGGTAGTTTTCACTTCCGTCATGCCGAAACGCTTACGATAGGGAAGTTTCCATGAAAAATTTTTCAAAAGAATTAGCTATTTTTTTAGTCTGCTCAACGGCTTACCGCCTATGTTCCGGGGCATTGGTGGTCTCCCTGACGTGGACCATCCTCAACCAGAACGAAGGTGGTTATTTACCTTTGGCATTGGCGATTTTTTGCTCCTTCATTCCGGCCTTCATCACGCCGGTGATCATCAAGCAGCTGTCGGCGCGAATGAACGGACGAAAAATGAGCAGCTGGTTTACGTTTTGTCTGGCCGGTCTCAGCCTGGTGGTAGGGGCAAGCCGAGACATCACCATCGCTCTACTAGCCGCCAACCTCTTTGTCTGGCTGGTTTTCATGCTGCTCGAAGCCAGCTTGGATATGTGGTTCACCCAGGTTCAGCGTGGTATGGATGAAGCCTCTGTCAGACGAATCAGTGGTGCAACCACTGCAACCGGTCAAGCGGCCCTGATGATTGGTCCGTTGTTGGCAGCCGGCTTGATGCCGATCCTGCCGGGTATGGGGTTCTTCATTTTTCTGGGCGCTGGATTCCTGCTGGTATCAGCGATTTGTTACATCCGCCATGGTCACTCGGTGGTGGCACAAGAGGCTAGCGAGACAGTTGCGCCAGCCAAGCTTCCACTCACCCTGTTTGTGCCCATGGTACTGATCTGGCCAATCCTCGGTGCCTTCAATTTCATGCTTCCCGTGTATGTGTCGAGCCATGGCTGGGCGCTATTTGAGCTTGGTGTGCTGGATGCAGTGTTTGGCATGGGGATGGCGTTGGTGGGAGTGCTGATCATTCTGAGTAATACCGGTCGCAATCTATCGGTATTTCTCTCGGGGCTGATCGGGCTGGCCATCATTTCCGCAGCGGTATGGTTTATGGTGCCAGATACCCTGGTGCTCAAGGCGCTGAGCCTGCTGATCCTTGGCATGGCCTTTGGCGGTGCGCGGGTGCATATCCGAGCAGCCATTGCCTACCGCTACAGCGAGGCTGCCGTTGGTGCGTGTGTTAGCCGGGCGAATGCCCTCGCAACACCGGTCTTGCTGTTAATCCTCAGCCTGCAGTTGGCATTGATCGAGAGCGCGTGGCTGATACCGTTTCTGATGATTACCTTGTCCATTGTTCTATTGCTGCAGACATCGGCGACTCGCTTTGCCCAAGGACACACGAGCCCGGTAACAGCAGGTGCCTGATAGTCCTTATCCGGGGGCAACATAGCCCCCGATTGGGCCACTTGCGCAGCAGATACGGCTTGAGAAACCGATCGAGCAGAAAGGACAGCGCCAGGGCAATGATCATTTGGGTAATTTCGGGCATGTGTGTTTCCAGTCAGGTCTTGGTGATCAGTGTCGAGAGGTGCGTTGTGGGCCAACGCCGCCGTTGACCTGCGCCTCGATGCTGACCAGTACGTCGCCCGCCTGGTAGGTGCGGCAGGATTTGATTGCAGACATACGCGCACCGAGCGTAGTGGATTCAAATCATTTCTATGCCGCCGCCACTTGGCGAGGCTCTTGAGAATTATCTGTAGGACAACCGAATCGAACGCCCTTGCGGAAACTTTAAGTGACAAACAACCCGCCCAAACCGGAATTGTCCTTTATGTAAATCGCCATATCTGAATAAAACTCAGAGCCTTGCGAATTCATCAAGGACTGAAGAATGGAGTTCGATAAGTATCAGTTCACCCCCCATCACGGGATCACTTTCTGCGTAAGCCGTTTCACCGTCATGCCCGCAGACAGAGGCGGGCTCAGAACGCTGTATTTTCGCGAGGCGAAAGCGGCCAACTTTGAAGTCACCCGATTGCTGGTGGAGCTCTATGACAAGATGCTCGCCAGGGATCTGCCTTGTGTCATGAACGTCGGAATTTCCAATCCCCCTGACTCGTAGCCAGGGGGATTGGCTCAATGAGCAACGCACGGATCTTCTCACCATTGCCACTGGGATTTTTACGGGGGTGGCTGGTCAAGTGCCAGGCATTGGTAAAGCTGTCGCACCAGCAGCAGGCTACTTAGGCCGAAAGTGGGCCAAGGACCTGTTACCGACCTATCACACTGGCGATGTAATCGTCAGCCTGGGTGCTCAAGTCAGCGGTGGTATCGGGCCACAGCGCTCAACTTCGTCCATCATCATTCAATCCCGAGGAAACATAAGCTATGAGTCTCAATAGTCAGTATGTACTGGCCGGTTTGGGGATCCTGCTGCTGCATGTTTGTGTGAGACGCTACGTGCTCAGGGTGCGACTGGGGATAGCCCTGGTTTGCTTGGGTTTTTTGGTGATATTTGTGTTGCCGTCATTCATTGGCAGCATTGATGTTGGGCTCTTTGCGATTGCAGCAATAGCGGCGGGATCGGGGATGATCTCCAGTCGAAGGCTGTACGAAAAGTGATGGAGGCCGCTCCTATCGATCCAGTTTTTTGAGAAACACGGTCATTTCTTTTTCGGCCTGTTTGTCGCCATGGGCGCGGGCGGCTTCAAGGCCTTGTTCCCAGGCTTGGCGGGCTGCCGGTAGGTTGCCTTGGCCTTGGTGGGCCTTGCCCAGTAGTTTCCAGGCTGCTGAGTACTTGGGGTCGAATTCGACGCAGCGTTGGAGGTGTTCGGCGGCGCGGGGGAATTCGCCTAGGTCGAGGTAGCCTTTGCCTAGGCCGAAGCGTAGCAGGGCGTTGTCCACACCCTTGGCGAGCATTTTTTCCAGGGAGTCGAGCATGGGGTGGGTCCTTTGGGGTTATGTCAGTGATTGATCTGTTGAATGTGAGATAGCTATCGCGAGCAGGCTCGCTCCCACAGTGGATCTCAGTCGATCACAATTTTTGTGAACGACAGCGACCCCTTGTGGGAGCGAGCCTGCTCGCGATGAGGCCCCTCCTGTCACTGCACATCCAGGATCAGAAGAAACTCAACCCCACATGGAACAGCTTCTCGACATCGCGAATGTGCTTTTTGTCCACCAGGAACAGGATCACATGGTCGCCGGTCTGGATGGCGGTGTCGTCGTGGGCGATCAGCACTTGTTCGTCTCGGATGATCGCGCCGATGGTGGTGCCCGGCGGCAGGCCGATGTCGCGGATGGCCTTGCCGATCACTTTGCTGGACTTGGCATCGCCATGGGCAATCGCCTCGATGGCCTCGGCCGCGCCTCGGCGCAGGGAGTGCACGCTGACGATGTCGCCGCGCCGCACGTGGGCCAGCAAGGTGCCGATGGTTGCCAGTTGCGGGCTGATGGCGATGTCGATGTCGCCGCCCTGGATCAGGTCGACGTAGGCCGGGTTGTTGATGATCGTCATGACCTTCTTCGCCCCCAGGCGCTTGGCCAATAGCGACGACATGATGTTGGCTTCGTCGTCGTTGGTCAGGGCCAGGAAGATGTCGGCATCGGCGATGTTTTCTTCCAGCAACAGGTCGCGGTCCGAGGCACTGCCCTGCAGCACCACGGTGCTGTCGAGGGTGTCGGAGAGGTAGCGGCAGCGCGCCGGGTTCATCTCGATGATCTTGACCTGGTAACGGCTTTCGATGGCTTCGGCCAGGCGCTCGCCGATCTGCCCGCCGCCAGCGATGACGATGCGCTTGTAGTTCTCGTCCAGACGGCGCATTTCGCTCATGACCGCGCGAATATTTGCTTTGGCGGCGATGAAGAAGACTTCGTCGTCGGCTTCGATCACCGTGTCGCCCTGGGGCAGGATCGGCCGGTCACGGCGGAAAATCGCCGCCACCCGGGTCTCCACGTTCGGCATGTGCTCGCGCAACTGGCGCAGTTGCTGGCCCACCAGCGGCCCGCCGTAGTAGGCCCTGACCGCCACCAGTTGCGCCTTGCCTTCGGCAAAGTCGATCACCTGCAAGGCACCAGGGTGCTCGATCAGGCGCTTGATGTAGTTGGTCACCACCTGCTCGGGGCTGATCAGCACATCCACCGGAATCGCTTCGTTGTCGAACAGGTCGGCGCGGGTCAGGTAGGACGCTTCGCGCACCCGGGCGATCTTGGTTGGGGTATGAAACAGCGTGTGGGCGACCTGGCAGGCGACCATGTTGGTTTCGTCGCTGTTGGTCACGGCCACGAGCATGTCGGCATCGTCGGCGCCGGCCTGGCGCAGCACCGTTGGCAACGACCCGCGACCTTGCACGGTGCGGATGTCGAGGCGGTCGCCCAAGTCGCGCAGGCGTTCGCCGTCGGTGTCGACCACGGTGATGTCGTTGGCTTCGCTGGCCAGATGTTCCGCCAGCGAACCGCCGACTTGTCCTGCGCCGAGGATGATGATTTTCATCCAGTCACTCCTATCGAATCGGTCTTAACCGCGTGCGGCGGCGATCTTGATCAGCTTGGCGTAATAGAACCCATCGTGTCCGCCCTCCTGGGCCAGCAACTGGCGGCCATGGGGCTGTTTCAGGCCGGCTTGGCTGGCAATGTCCAGTTCCCGCGCCCCTGGGGTGCGGGCGAGAAAGGCGTCGATCACGTCGGTGTTCTCGGTCGGCAACGTCGAACAAGTGGCGTAGAGCAGCATGCCACCGACTTCCAGGGTCGGCCACAAGGCATCAAGCAGTTCGCCCTGCAACACGGCCAATGCCGCAATGTCGTCCGGCTGGCGGGTGAGCTTGATGTCCGGATGGCGGCGGATCACGCCGGTGGCCGAGCACGGGGCGTCGAGGAGGATGCGCTGGAACGGCTTGCCGTCCCACCAGGTTGCCGTGTCGCGGCCATCGGCGGCGATCAGCTCGGCCTCCAGGCCCAGGCGTTCGAGGTTCTCCTTCACCCGCACCAGGCGCTTGGCTTCCAGGTCCACGGCCACCACGCCGGCCAGCTTCGGCTCGGCCTCGAGGATGTGACAGGTCTTGCCACCCGGTGCGCAGCAGGCGTCCAGCACCCGTTGGCCAGGCGCCAGCTCCAGCAGGTCGGCGGCCAGTTGGGCGGCTTCGTCCTGGACGCTGATCCAGCCCTCGGCAAAGCCCGGCAAGGCGCGCACATCGCCCGGGGTTTCCAGCACGATGCCGTCGCGACTGTAGTGGCACGGGATGGCCGGGATGCCCGCCTCACCCAGCAACGCCAGGTAGGCATCGCGGGTATGGTGGCGACGGTTGACCCGCAGGATCATCGGCGGGTGGGCATTGTTGGCGGCGCAGATGGCTTCCCACTGCTCGGGCCAGAACGCCTTGAGGGATTTTTGCAACCAGCGTGGGTGCGCCGTGCGCACCACCGGGTCGCGCTCCAGTTCGGCCAACAGGGCTTCGCTTTCCCGCTGGGCACGGCGCAACACGGCATTGATCAGGGCCTTGGCCCAAGGCTTTTTCAGCTTGTCGGCACAGCCCACGGTTTCGCCGATGGCGGCGTGGGCCGGGACGCGGGTGTAGAGCAGTTGATAAAGCCCCACCAGCAACAACGCTTCGACGTCGGCATCGGCGGCCTTGAATGGCTTCTGCAACAGCTTGGCCGCCAGGGCCGACAGCCGCGGCTGCCAACGGGCGGTGCCGAACGCCAGGTCTTGGGTGAAACCGCGATCACGGTCTTCAACCTTGTCCAGTTGGGTCGGCAAGGAACTGTTGAGGGAGGCTTTGCCGCTGAGGACGGCGGCAAGTGCCTTGGCGGCGGCCAGACGCGGGTTCATGAGGCGTCCGCCGCTTGGCCGAGGACGGTGCCGACGGCAAATTTCTCACGGCGGCTGTTGAACAGGTCGCTGAAATTGAGTGCCTTGCCACCGGGCAGTTGCAGGCGCGTCAGGCACAACGCCTGTTCACCGCAGGCCACGACCAGGCCATCCTTGCTGGCGCTGAGGATCTCACCCGGTGCGCCCTTCCCTTCGGCGTAACTGGCCGCTAGCACTTTCAGGGCTTCGCCGTTCAAGGTGCTGTGGCAGATCGGCCAAGGGTTGAAGGCGCGCACCAGGCGTTCCAGCTCAACGGCCGGACGACGCCAGTCGATACGGGCTTCGTCCTTGTTCAGTTTGTGTGCGTAGGTGGCGAGGCTGTCATCCTGCACCTCGCCCTCCAGCCTGCTCGCGGCCAGGCCGGCAATGGCCTGGACCACGGCCGGCGGGCCAATGAGCGCGAGGCGGTCGTGCAGGCTGCCACCGGTATCTTCGGCGCTGATGGGGGTGCTGACCTTGAGCAGCATCGGCCCGGTGTCCAGGCCGGCTTCCATGCGCATCACGGTCACGCCGCTCTCGGCATCGCCCGCTTCCACGGCACGCTGGATCGGCGCGGCACCGCGCCAGCGCGGCAGCAGCGAGGCGTGGCTGTTGATGCAACCCAGGCGCGGGATATCCAGCACCACTTGGGGCAGGATCAGGCCGTAGGCGACCACCACCATCAAGTCCGGCTTCAACGCCGCCAGTTCGGCCTGGGCTTGCGCATCGCGCAGGGTCGGCGGCTGCAACACCTCGATGCCGTGCTCCAGGGCCAACTGCTTGACCGGGCTGGGCATCAGTTTTTGCCCGCGACCGGCCGGTCGGTCCGGCTGGGTGTAGACCGCGACGATTTCGTAGGGGCTGGCCAGCAGGGCCTTGAGGTGTTCGGCGGCAAATTCGGGAGTGCCGGCAAAGACGATGCGCAGTGGCTCAGTCATGGGTAGCTCTCAATTACAAAGCAGTCGCAAAAAGAAAAAGGCTTGCCGCGGCAAGCCTTTGAAGGGGGGCATCAAGCGTTCTGGCGATGGATCTTTTCCAGTTTTTTCTTGATCCGGTCACGCTTGAGGTTAGACAGGTAATCCACGAACAGCTTGCCGTTGAGGTGGTCACACTCGTGCTGGATGCACACGGCCAGCAAGCCTTCGGCGATCAGTTCATAAGGCTGGCCGTCACGGTCCAGGGCCTTGATCTTGACCTTCTGTGGGCGGTCGACGTTTTCGTAGAAGCCTGGCACCGAAAGGCAGCCTTCTTGGTATTGGTCCATCTCGTCGGTCAGGGTTTCGAACTCGGGGTTGATGAACACTCGCGGCTCGCTGCGGTCTTCGGAGAGGTCCATGACGACGATACGCTTGTGCACGTTGACCTGGGTCGCGGCGAGGCCGATGCCTGGCGCTTCATACATTGTTTCAAACATGTCGTCGACCAACTGACGCACTTCGTCGTCCACTACGGCCACTGGTTTGGCGATAGTGCGCAGGCGCGGGTCTGGAAATTCGAGAATGTTCAAAATGGCCATAAGCTTGATAAATGCACGTGTGAGGTAAAGTCGGGTGGCTGGCCTGGCGTGTCTTGGGATGCAGGCTACCGTTGTAAAACGTTGCGCTTGTGGAGAATAGCTCCTTAAGCAGCGAGCCACGGGGGCTCTGGCGTTTTACGCGAACGCACATAATAAAGGGATTCACCGCATGAGGAAATCACTACTCGCCCTGCTGCTCCTGGCCTCGGCCGGTATCGCGCACGGGCAAGTGCAACTTCGGGAAGGTTTTCCCCAGCAATACACGGTGGTGACGGGGGACACACTGTGGGACATTTCCGGCAAGTACCTGCGCGAGCCGTGGAAATGGCCGGAGCTGTGGCAGGCCAACCCGCAGGTCGAAAACCCCAACCTGATCTATCCGGGCGACACCCTGTCGCTGGTCTACGTCAACGGCCAGCCGCGCCTGACCCTCAATCGCGGCACTTCGCGCGGTACCATCAAGCTGTCGCCGCGCATTCGCAGTTCGCCAGTGGCCGACGCCATCCCGAGCATTGCGCTGCAATCGATCAACAGCTTCCTGCTGAGCAACCGCATCGTCGACACGCCTGAGGATTTCAACAAGGCCCCCTACATCGTCGCCGGCAATGCCGAGCGAGTGCTCAGCGGCATGGGGGATCGGGTCTTTGCCCGTGGCTCGTTCGATACGAACCAGACGGCGTACGGCATCTTCCGCCAGGGCAAGGTCTACACCGACCCCGAGACCCAGGAATTCTTGGGCATCAACGCCGATGACATCGGCGGCGGCGAGGTGGTCGCCACCGAGGGCGACGTCACCACCCTGGTCCTGCAACGCACCACCCAGGAAGTGCGCCTGGGTGATCGCCTGTTCAGCGGCGAAGAGCGCTCGATCAACTCGACCTTCATGCCCAGTGCGCCGAAATCGGACATCCACGGGTTGATCCTGGACGTGCCGCGAGGCGTGACCCAGATCGGCGCGCTGGACGTGGTCACCCTGAACAAGGGCCGGCGCGACGGGCTGGCCGAAGGCAATGTGCTGGCGGTGATGAAGACCGGTGAAACCGTACGCGACCGTATCACGGGCGAGCGGGTGAAAATCCCCGATGAACGGGCCGGTCTGCTGATGGTTTTTCGCACCTACGACAAGCTCAGCTATGGCCTGGTGCTGTATGCATCGCGCTCGTTGGCGGTGCTCGACAAGGTTCGTAATCCATAACGGGTCTCACAAGTTACCAACAGAGTTATCCACAGCTTTCTCCCGTTTGAACGGGGCTCATAACGATCAAGGATTGATCACATGCCACTGCCTGAACCTGCGCCGGTTTCCCCTGCGGAACTGGAGGCCCGACTACGCCTTCACCGCTTGCCGGAGCTGGGACCCAAACGTTTCATGACCCTGATGGAGGCCTTCGGTTCGGCCTCCAAGGCCATCAGTGCACCGGCCAGCGCCTGGCGCGCGTTGGGCTTGCCGTTGGCCTGTGCCGAGGCGCGGCGCAACCCGGATGTGCGTGACGGCGCCGCCCATGCATTGGCCTGGCTGGAGCGTTCGGGCCAGCATTTACTGATGTGGGACCAACCCGACTACCCGGCGCTGCTGGCGCAGATCAGCGGCGCGCCGCCGCTGCTGTTCGTCGCTGGCGACACCTCGATCCTGGAAAAACCCCAGCTGGCGATGGTCGGCAGTCGCCGGGCATCACGCCCCGGCATGGACACCGCGGCGGCGTTTTCCCGCAGCCTGGCCGGGGCCGGTTTTGTCATCACCAGCGGCCTGGCCCTGGGCATCGATGCGGCGGCCCATCAAGCGGCGCTGGATGTTGGCGGACGCACCGTCGGCGTGCTGGGCACCGGCCTGGAAAATTTTTATCCACAGCGCAATCGGCGGCTGGCGGAGGCGATGATTGCCCAGGGCAGCGCGGTGTTGTCGGAGTTCCCGTTGGACGCGCCGCCCCACGCCAGCAACTTTCCGCGCCGCAACCGGATCATCAGTGGTTTGTCCCTGGGGGTACTGGTGGTCGAAGCCAGTGTCGCCAGCGGTTCGCTGATCACCGCCCGACTGGCGGCGGAACAAGGCCGCGAGGTGTACGCCATTCCTGGATCGATCCATCACCCTGGTGCCCGAGGCTGCCATCAACTGATCCGCGACGGTGCGGCGCTGGTGGAAACCGTCGAGCACATCCTCGAAGCGCTGCGTGGTTGGCAACAGTTACCGCTGGCCTCGGAGCCCGTACCCGTGACCCATCCGCTGCTGCGCCTGCTGCATGCCGCGCCGCTGAGCAGTGAGGCGCTGGCCGACGCCAGTGGCTGGGGCTTGCCCAAAGTGCTGGCGGCGTTGACCGAACTGGAGATGGAAGGACGCGCGACCTGTGACAGCGGACGCTGGTTTGCGCGCTAGGTTTTATGGGGAAGATCGGTAAACTGCCCACAGCCTTATTTGCGTTGCGGGAGAATCTTCATGGTCAACAGTTGGCGTGTGCAACAAGCCGCGCGAGAAATTCGCGCCGGGGCGGTGATTGCCTATCCAACCGAAGCGGTCTGGGGCCTGGGTTGTGACCCGTGGAACGAGGAGGCGGTGGAACGCCTGCTGGCGATCAAGTCGCGACTGCCCGACAAAGGCCTGATCCTGGTGGCTGACAACATCCACCAGTTCGACTTTCTGTTCGAAGACTTCCCCGAAACCTGGATGGACCGCATGGCCAGCACATGGCCGGGGCCCAATACCTGGCTGGTGCCGCACCAGGACCTGCTACCGGAATGGATCACCGGGGTGCACGACACGGTCGCGCTGCGGGTCAGCGACCATCCCACCGTGCGCGACTTATGCTCGTTGGTCGGGCCGCTGGTGTCCACCTCGGCCAACCCCCAAGGGCGCCCGGCGGCGCGCACGCGGATTCGCGTCGAGCAGTATTTTCGCGGGCAGATCGACCTGGTGCTGGGCGGCAACCTGGGCGGGCGCAAGAACCCCAGCGTGATTCGCGACCTGGCGAGCGGCAAGGTCGTTCGGCCGGACTGATACCGCGTCATCGTTCATCGCGGGCAAGCCTTGCTCCCACAGGTCAGGCTCTTGCAGGCTGGCGATACAATTTTCCAGGTACTGGCGCACCGGTTCCTTCAGTTGGCCGACCGACTGTTCGACATCGCGGCTGACCCGCGGCTCGAAGGGGGCTTCGCATTGCCGTTCGAACGGTTCGCCGCCTGCGGTGGATCAGCCTGGGAGGGCCAGGTCATAGGACAGCTTGCTGATCAGGATCACCAGCAGCACCAGGAACAGCCCACGGACAAAGGGCACTCCCTTGCGCACCGCCAGCCAGGTGCCGGTCAGCGCGCCGAGGATATTGAACAGCGCCATCGGCAGCGCCACCAGGTAGAGCACGTTGCCGGTCGGGATAAAGAACAGCAGCGCCGCGACATTGGTGGCGATGTTCACCAGCTTGGCTGACGCCGAGGCGTGCAAGAAGTCGAAGGCGAAGCAGCGAATGAACAGGAAGATCAGGAAGCTGCCGGTGCCCGGCCCGAACAAACCGTCGTAGAAACCGATGGCGCCACCGACCAGTACCGCCAGCAGCTTCTCCTTGGTGCCGATGCGCATGGGCTTGTGCAGGCTGCCAAAGTCCTTTTTCCAGAAGGTGTAGATCGCCATCAGCACGATCAGCACCAATACCGCCGGGCGCATCAGTGCCTGCGGCACGATCGATACCGTCGCCGCGCCAGCGAAGGCCATGACAAAAGCCGCGCCGGCGGCAGGAACCACCAGGCTCCAGTCGATCACCACCTTGCGCACGAACGAGCGCGCAGCAAAGGCCGTGCCGCAGGCCGCCGCGACCTTGTTGGTGCCGAGCAGGGCGGCGGGTTGGGCGCTGGGCAGCACATTGAACAGTGCCGGAATCTGGATCAGGCCGCCGCCGCCGACGGCCGCATCGATCAGGCCGGCGGCGAAGGCAAAGACACATAGCAGGACGATATCGAACATTGAATCAGGCTCTGGCGATAACGGGGTGGGGGTCGAGAGCGGAAGGCTAACGGAAGGGCCTTTTTTGTGTTGCAATGTCATATTGCGAAAAGTGCAACGAGGTGGCCGATGGCACTGGATATGTTGGCTGATCTTGAAGCCTTTGCGACGGTGGCCCGCAAGCGCAGTTTTGTCGTCGCAGCCCGCAGCCTGGGGCGCTCCCCCAGCTCGCTGACCCGCGCCATTCAAGGGCTGGAAGAACGCAGCGGGGTCAAGTTGTTCAATCGCTCGGCCAATGCCGTGACGCTGACCGAGGCCGGCGAGCGGCTACTGCCCCACGCCCACAGAATGCTCGATCTGCAACGTGAAGCGGACGAGGACTTGGCCGGGCTCAGCGGCCTGGCCACTGGCTGGATCCGCTTTTGTGCTCCGCAGTCCTTGGCCCACACGGTGGTCCCCGGATTGATCACCCAGTACAGCCAGCGTTATCCCGATGTCAGTGTGGATGTGATCTTCACCGATGCGGCGGTCGATCCGGTCAAGGGCAAGCTGGACTTTTCAATTCGCGGCGCCTTTCCACAATCCAGCGACCTGATCGGCTACCCGCTGTGGAGCTATTCGCGCTACCTCTACGCCAGCCCTGACTACCTGGAGCGACGCGGGCTGCCGGCGTCCATCGAGGCGCTGGAACAGCACGCATTGATCCTGCACACGGCGCCACGGATCCTCAAAGAATGGAATTTTCGTGGGCCGGGCCACGCCGGCAGCTTTCGCGTGCACCCCAAGTTTCGCTTCAGTTCCGGCGCGGCGGTGTTCCAGGCTGCGCTGGCCGGCGCCGGGATTGCCCGCCTGGCCGACTGGATGGCGGAGCCGGAAGTGGCGTCGGGGCGCCTGACGAGGGTGTTCCCCGAATACAAGCTGACCTCCAGCACGGGTGAAGACCCGCGCATGCATGCGGTCTATCCCGCCGGCAACCTGCCGTTGCGGGTCAAGAACCTGCTGGACATGATCCGTGCCTACGGTGACAGCGTCAGCCGCTCCTGAACCTGGGTTTTGTACGAAAAATCTGCCAGAACGCCAGGAAATTTGGTCCCACAGGTTTTACTCTGTGGGAGCAAGGCTTGCCCGCGATGAGGCCATCAAAAACACGCGGTCATTCAAGGCAGGAGCACGGTCGACCCCGTCGTCCGCCGCGCCGACAGCTCGGCCTGAGCCTTGGCCGCTTGCGCCAGTGGATAACGCTGGTTGATGTCGACGGAGAGCTTACCGCTGGCGATCATTGCAAACAGTTCATCGGCCATGCGCTGCAGGTTTTCGGCGTTGTTGGCGTAAGTCGCCAGGGTCGGGCGGGTGACGTACAGCGAGCCCTTGGCCGCGAGAACTCCCAGGTTCACACCCTCCACCGCACCCGAGGCATTGCCGAAGCTCACCACTAGGCCACGGGGGGCGACGCTGTCCAGGGAGGTCAGCCAGGTGTCCTTGCCCACCCCGTCGTACACCACAGGCACCTTCTTGCCGTCAGTCAGTTCCAGCACCCGCTGGGCGACGTTTTCCTTGCTGTAGTCGATGGTTTCCCAAGCACCGTGGGATTTGGCGATGGCGGCTTTTTCCGGCGAACTGACGGTGCCGATCAGCTTCACGCCCAAGGCCTTGGCCCACTGGCAAGCCAGGGAACCCACGCCACCGGCGGCGGCGTGGAACAGGATGGTTTCGCCGCCCTTGAGTTCATAGGTCTGGCGCAACAGGTACTGCACGGTCAGGCCCTTGAGCATCACGCCCGCCGCCTGTTCAAAACTGATGGATTCGGGCAAATGCACCAGGTTGGCCTCGGGCAACACATGCACATCGCTGTAGGCCCCCAGCGGGCCGCTGCCGTACGCCACCCGGTCGCCGACCTTGAACCGCGTGACGTGCGAGCCGATCGCCTCGACCACACCCGCGCCTTCGGCACCCAGGCCTGATGGCAACGCCGGTGGCGGATAAAGGCCGCTGCGGTAGTAGGTGTCGATGAAATTCAGGCCGATCGCTTTGTTACTGACGCGCACCTGCTGCGGGCCCGGCTCGGCAGGCGAGTAATCGGCGTACTCGAGCACTTCGGGACCGCCGTGGGAACTGAACTGGATACGTTTGGCCATCTTCACTTTCTCCTTGTCGCAGGACTTTTACCAAGCCTGCTATCGGACTCCTAAGCTTGACCGTCGTCAACTGTGGTGTGGGCAAGTGCGGTGGTATCCTGTGCGCCCATTTGCCACCGGCCCGCTATACGCCGCGTAGCGTAGCCCTGATCAAGGTGATGTCATGTCCACTCGCACCGAGGCCGTGAAAGCCTACCTGCTCGACCTGCAAGACCGTATCTGCACCGCCCTGGAAGCCGAAGACGGCGGCACTCGCTTCATCGAAGATGCCTGGACCCGGCCGGCCGGTGGTGGCGGTCGCACGCGGGTGATCGAAAACGGCACGGTGATCGAAAAGGGCGGCGTCAACTTTTCCCACGTCTTCGGCAGCGGTCTGCCCCCCTCGGCCAGCGCCCATCGGCCAGAACTGGCCGGGCGCGGCTTCGAAGCCTTGGGCGTGTCGTTGGTGATCCACCCGCACAACCCGCACGTGCCGACCTCCCACGCCAACGTGCGTTTCTTCATCGCCGAAAAGGAAGGCGAAGAGCCGGTCTGGTGGTTTGGCGGCGGCTTCGACCTGACGCCTTACTACGGCGTCGAGGAAGACTGCGTCCATTGGCACCGTGTCGCCGAGCAGGCCTGCGCGCCGTTCGGCCCCGAGGTGTACCCGCGCTACAAGGCCTGGTGCGACAGCTACTTCCATCTCAAGCATCGCAACGAGCCCCGGGGCATCGGCGGCCTGTTTTTCGACGACCTGAACGCGTGGAATTTCGACACCTGCTTCGCCTTCATCCGCGCCATCGGCGACGCCTACATCGATGCCTACCTGCCGATCGTGCGCCGCCGCAAGCACGACGCGTTCACCGCCAAACAGCGGGAATTCCAGGAATTTCGCCGTGGGCGCTACGTGGAGTTCAACCTGGTCTACGACCGCGGCACCCTGTTCGGGCTGCAATCGGGCGGGCGTACCGAATCGATCCTGATGTCCCTGCCACCGCAAGTGCGCTGGGGCTACGACTGGAAAGCCGAGCCGGGCAGCGAAGAAGCGCGGCTGACCGAGTACTTCCTGCAAGATCGCGATTGGCTGGCGAAGGCCTGAACGGGGATTTTTCATGGACCGCTACGTTGTAATGGGTAACCCGATCGGCCACAGCAAGTCGCCGTTGATCCATCGCCTGTTTGCCGAGCAGACCGGGCAAACCCTGGACTACAGCACGCTGCTGGCACCGCTGGAGGATTTCGCCGGTTGCGCCCAGGCATTTTTCCGCGAGGGGCGTGGGGCGAACGTCACAGTGCCCTTCAAGGAAGACGCCTTCCGCCTGGCCGATACCCTGACCGAGCGGGCCCAGCGGGCCGGGGCGGTCAATACGTTGAGCAAACTGGCCGACGGTCGTCTGTTGGGTGACAACACCGACGGCGCCGGGCTGGTCCGGGACCTGACCGTCAATGCCGGCTTCAGCCTCCGGGGCAAGCGCATCCTGTTGCTGGGGGCCGGTGGCGCAGTGCGTGGCGCCCTGGAACCGCTACTGGCCGAAGTGCCGGCCTCGGTGATCATCGCCAATCGCACGGTGGAAAAAGCCGAATTGCTGGCCGAGTTGTTCGCCGACCTGGGCCCGGTCTCAGCCAGCGGCTTCGACTGGCTGCAAGAGCCGGTGGACCTGATCATCAACGCCACCTCCGCGAGCCTGTCGGGGGATGTACCGCCGATTGCCACCTGCTTGATCGAGCCCGGCAAGACGGTTTGCTACGACATGATGTATGGCAAGGAACCGACCTCATTCTGCCGTTGGGCCAATGAACACGGCGCGGCGGTGGCAATGGATGGCCTGGGCATGCTCGCCGAACAGGCGAGCGAAGCGTTCTACCTGTGGCGCGGGATACGCCCCGACACCGCGCCAGTACTGGCCGAACTGCGCCGCCAGTTGGCGCTGTAGGAGCTGTCGAGTGCAACGAGGCTGCGATCTTGTCCCAGGCAATTGAGCCACAAGTGAAAGGATCAAAATCAAAAGATCGCAGCCTTCGGCAACTCCTACAGGGTTGAATCAGTTCAGTCCTCGAAGTGAATCGGGCACTTCTGCGCCCCCTCCAGCTTCATCAACTCCTCCACCACCTGCGGTCGGGCCATGCGCAAGGTCAGGCTGCGCCCCTGGCTGCGCAGGCGCCGGGCTTCCTGGTGGAGCATTTCCACCCCGGAATAATCGATGAAGTTGATCTGCTGGGCATCGATGACCACCCGCTGCGCCTGCAACCGTTGCAGGCGCGCTTGCAGGTAATGGCTGGCGCCGAAAAAGATCGAGCCGCCGACCCGCAGGATCTCCGCCTCCCCTTCGCGAAAATGCTGCACCCGCGGCTGTGAAGTGCGCTTGAGGTAAAAGAACAGCGAGGCCAGTACGCCGGCGTAGATAGCAGTTTGCAGCTCCAGCAGCAACGTGGCCAGGCAGGTCAGGCTCATCACCACGAATTCGGCGCGGCTCACGCGGTACAACGCCCGGAGACCGCGATGATCCACCAGCCCCCAGGCGATCAGCAAAATACTGCCGGCCATGGCCGGAATCGGTATGTGCGCGATCAGTCTCGCCCCAGCGACCGCAAACAACGCCACCCACAAGGCCGAGAACACCCCGGCCAGGGGCGAGCAGGCCCCGGCTTCATAGCTGAGGCCGGAACGGGTAAAGGAACCGGCCGACAATGATCCGGAGAAAAATCCGCCAACGATGTTGGAAAGCCCCTGCGCCCTCACCTCCTGATTCGCATCGAGCAATTGCCCGGAACGTACCGACAGCGAGCGGGCGATGGACAGGCTGGTGACCAGCCCAAGCATGCCCACCGCAACAGCCCCGGGTAGCAGGCGCAGGATCAGTTCCAGGTCCAATGGCAACAGCGAGAGCGGTGGCAGGCGCCCGGCAAAGGCGCTGACCAGCGCCACATGCCCGAACATCACCGGCCACAACCAGACCACCAGGCTGCTGATGACTAACGTTATCAACAGGCTCGGCCAGCGCGGCAGCAAGCGCTTGAGCACCACGCCCAGGACCAGGGTCCCCAACCCCAGCAGCAGCGACGGCTTATCCACAGCCCCGATGTGCTCGACCAACATCAGCAGCCCCCTCAGCGCCGTGGCTTCGTTCGGCAAGTCGAGGCCCAGCAGGTTCGGCAACTGCCCCAGGGCAATGACCACCGCCGCGCCCAGGGTGAAACCCAGCACCACCGAGTGCGAGACGAAATTCACCAGCGCACCGAAACGCAGCAACCCCAGCAACCATTGGAAAACACCCGCCAACACTGTCAGCAGCAGGATCAAGGTGATGTAGTCCTGGCTGGCAGGCACGGCCAGCGGACTGACGGTGGCGTACAAGACGATGGAAATCGCCGCCGTGGGCCCGCAAATCAGGTGCCACGACGAACCCCACAGGCAGGCGATCAGCACCGGCACGATCGCCGCATACAAGCCGTATTCCGGTGGTAACCCGGCAATCAGGGCGTAGGCAATGGACTGCGGCAACGCGAGAATCGCGCCGCTCAGGCCGACGATCAGGTCACGGCCGACACTGGCGCGGGTCTGCCGGGGCAGCCAGCTCAGGAAAGGCAAGAGTGAACGGCGCGTGGGGATTGCCATGGGGCCTCAAGGATGGGGGGTTGGCGCAAGAGTATCAGGTGAACCCATGTGGCGAGGGAGCTTGCTCCCGCTGGGCTTCACTGCAGGAGCTGCCGAAGGCTGCGATCTTTTGATCTTCAAGTGCCTGGGAAAGATCGCAGCCTCGTTGCACTCGACAGCTCCTACACAGCTCCTACTGAGCCCAGCGGGAGCAAGCTCCCTCGCCACAAGAGCCACTCGCCATTATGCCTAGAGCTTGGCCTTCACCGCCGCCAGCGCATCCTTGCCATCGAGGGTCTTCACACCGTCCAGCCATTTATCCAGGACCGCCGGGTTGGCCTTGATCCAAGCCTTGGCCGCATCGGCGTTGCTGACCTTGTTGTTCACCACCTCGGCCATGATGCTGTTTTCCATGTCCTGGGTGAAACTCAGGTTGGTCAACAGCTTGCCCACGTTCGGGCAGTCCTGTGCATAACCCTTGCGGGTCAGGGTGTAGACACTGCCCGTGTCGCCGAAGTATTTCTCGCCACCCTTGAGGTAGTGCATTTTCAGTTGCACGTTCATCGGGTGCGGTGTCCAGCCAAGGAAGGTCACGAATTTCTGTTTCTTCACCGCCCGGGAGACCTCCGCCAACATCGCCTGCTCGCTGGATTCCACCAATTTCCACTCGCCCATGTCGAAGTCATTGGTCTTGATGATTTCTTTCAGGGAGAGGTTGGCCGGGGCGCCGGAGCCGATGCCGTAGATCTTCTTGCCGAACTTGTCGGCGAATTTGTTCAGGTCGGCAAAGTTATGCACACCGGCATCCCAGACATAGTCCGGAACCGCCAGGGTGAATTCAGTGCCGTCCAGGTTCTTGGCCAGTTGCGTGACGTCGCCATTGGCCACGAACTTGTCATAGAAACCCTGCTGCGCCGGCATCCAGTTACCCAGGAACACATCCATCTGGCCGTCCTTGAGGCCACCGAAGGTAATCGGCACCGCGAGGGTGTCGACCTTGGCCTTGTAGCCCATCCCGTCCAGCAGGAAACCGGTGATGGCATTGGTGGCGGCGATATCGCTCCAGCCCGGGTCGGCCATCTTCACGGTTTCGCAGCTTTGCTCGGCCCAGGCCGAAACACTGCTCAACGCCAACAGTCCGGCGGTCAGTACTGTGGATAACTTTTGCATGTGCATGCCCCTTACGTTATTGGTTTTGGCAGGGTTGTGGATAACGGGCTTTGCGCTCCAGATCGTCGAGGTCGATGTGGTTACGCATGTACTGCTGGCTGGCGTCCACCAGCGGCTGGTGATCCCAGCTCTTGAGTTTACCCAGGGCCAGCGCCTGGGCGACGAAGCGGC
This sequence comes from Pseudomonas sp. RL_5y_Pfl2_73, assembly GCF_963970515.1. Classification (NCBI taxonomy): domain Bacteria; kingdom Pseudomonadati; phylum Pseudomonadota; class Gammaproteobacteria; order Pseudomonadales; family Pseudomonadaceae; genus Pseudomonas; species Pseudomonas sp. RL_5y_Pfl2_73. The sequence goes on from NZ_CAXAPD010000011.1 coordinate 21,026, forward strand.
GGCGCCGCTGGCTGGCGAGCACCTGTTGATGAATCGTCGGGATGTCCCACTTGGCACGCGCCTCGGCCAGAAATTCGGCGAACAGGGGCTGATGCTCAGGGGATTGGCTGAGATTTTCCAGTTCCTGGGGATCGTTGCGTACGTCGAACAGCAGGCACGGGTCATCTTCGCTGTAGATGAATTTCCACGGGCCGCGACGGATCATCATCAAGGGACTGATGGTGCCTTCGGCCATGTATTCACCGAAGACTTCATCATGCCCGCCCTGCCCTTGCAGGTGCGGCAGCAGCGAACGGCCATCCAGCGGCATGCCCGGTTCCAGCGTGCCGCCGGCCAGCTCCACCAGGGTCGGCAGCAAGTCGGCGGTGGACACGGCCGCGCTCACCCGGCCGCTGGCGAACTGCCCCGGCGCACTGATCAGCAACGGGACGCGGGCAGCCATTTCGAACCAGTGCATTTTGTACCAGAGGCCCTTTTCACCGAGCATGTCCCCGTGATCGCCGGAGAACACGATGATCGTGTCGTCCAGTAGACCGGTGTCTTCCAAGGTCTGCAGCAGCTTGCCGACATTGCTGTCAATGTAGCTGCATGCGCCGAAATAGGCACGGCGGGCGTCACGAATCTTATCCACAGGCATTGGCTTGTCCCACAGGTCATAGACCTTCAGCAGCCGCTGGGAATGTGGATCGAGCGCCGTTTGCGCCGGGGTTTGCGGCAAAGGGATGTCGTTGTCGTCATACAAATCCCAGAACGCGTTGGGAATCGTGTACGGGTCGTGTGGGTGCGTCATCGATACCGTGAGGCAAAACGGCTGGTCGCCGTCCTCGCGGATGTGATCGAACAGGTACTGCTGGGCCTTGAAAACCACTTCTTCATCGAAATCCAGCTGGTTGGTGCGCACACATGGCCCGGCCTGCAACACCGACGACATGTTGTGATACCAACTCGGCCGCACGTCCGGCTCGTCCCAGTTCACCGCCCAGCCGTAGTCGGCCGGGTAAATGTCGCTGGTCAGGCGCTCTTCGTAGCCGTGCAACTGGTCCGGCCCGCAAAAGTGCATCTTGCCGGACAGCGCCGTGCGGTAACCAAGGCGGCGCAGGTAATGGGCGTAAGTCGGCACGTCCGCCGGGAAATCCGCCGCGTTGTCGTACGCACCGATCTTGCTCGGCAACTGACCGCTCACCAAGGTAAAACGCGACGGCGCGCAGAGCGGGCTGTTGCAATAGGCGGCATCGAACACCACGCCCTCGGCGGCCAGGCGCGACAGGTTCGGCAGCTTGATCGGCGAAGGACCGTAGATCGGCAACATTGGCGCGGCCATTTGATCGGCCATGATGAAAAGAATGTTCTTGCGCTTCATGTATTCGCGGCATTCCATAGTAGATAGTTATGCGATATTGCTGCGATTGAGCATGTAGCCCCAAGGTTTTTGGGTAAAGCCCATACAGGACAATGACTAGGATAAGCACAGCTTATGTATGACGCTCTGGGTAACCTGTCGCTGGAACTGTTTCGCGCCTTTGAAGCCGCGGCGCGCCAACACAGTTTCACCGCGGCGGCGATTGAGCTGGGCACCACGCAACCGGCCATCAGCCAGCAGATCAAGCGCCTGGAAGAGCAACTGGGTACGCGGTTGTTCGACCGCATCTATCGCGGCATCGAACTGACCGAGGCCGGGACGATCCTGTTCGAGCAGGTACAGGCCGGCTTGCAGAGCATCGATGCCGGGCTGAGCGCGATCACCGCCCAGCATCAGCATGAGGTGCTGCAAGTCGCCACGGATTTCGCGTTCGCCGCCTATTGGCTGATGCCGCGCCTGCATCGCTTTCACGCGGCCAACCCGCAGGTGGACGTGAGCCTGGTGACCAGCGAACGCAACCACAACATGCTGCGCTCCGATATCGACGTTGCCGTATTGTTCGGCGACGGTCGCTTCAAGCAAGGCGAAAGTCGCTGGCTGTTCAGCGAGGAAGTCTTTCCGGTGTGCAGCCCGCTGTTGCTCAAGGAACACCCCAGGCCCTTGCCGGTCCAGGCCTTGGCGGAACTTCCGTTACTGCACCTGCGAGCGGACAACAGCAACAGTTGGTTCGACTGGAGTGGCGTATTTCGCGAGCTGGGCATCACTTCGCCGCCGGCCCCAGGGCAGTTGCGCTTCGACAACTACACACTGCTCATCCAGGCGGCGATTGGCGGCCAGGGTGTTGCCATCGGCTGGCGTCACCTTGTGGATAACTTATTGGCGCAGGGCCTGCTATGTCGCCCGATCGCTGAAGCGGTGCCGTCGCGGCTGGGGTATTACGTGGTCTTGCCCCAGCGTAAACGCCGTGGCGCATTGATCAGGCAATTCGTCGATTGGCTGATGGAAGAACAGGCCAATAGCGCTGAATCACTGACCGGGCTGCCGTTGCCTTCTATTGCGGTTTGAAAGAACCACACCTTGGGCAGCGTCTACATGGCCGCGACGAAACTGACGTGCTGGCCCACATGCAGATTCAAGCGCAGCTCATCGGCAATGCCAACCGCCACTCGATTAAGCCGCTCCAAGGATTCGGCCAGACCGGGTTCGAGGCTGGTACTGACCTGGCTGAAATGTTCGATGCCCAAGCCTGGCGCGGCATAGGGTGCGTTGATCAAGGTCCACTGCAAGGTGCTGTTCTTCAGGGCATCGAGCACTTCTTCGGCGCCATGGCGTTGCAAATCGTCATCCGCCGGCTCCTCGTCGAGCGTCGCAAAGTCGCCGACCAGGAACAGCCGCGCAATATCCACCGCCTGCATGCCAGCGATCAGTGCGTCCACGGCCAACACCTGCTCCACAGGGCCCGGCATCCATGTGCGTTCCACTTGTTCGCTGTTCATCGGCAACCCCGGCGCGTTCAGCAGACACACCACGGCGCTGGCACCGGCAACACTTTGCTTGACCCGCTCGGGATCGAAAAGATCACCGGTCTTGGTCCGCAGGCCCGGGCGCGGCGCCAGGGCGGTAAGATCGTCGAGAATGGCGATGACCTCGTGCTGGCGGCGCAGCATTTCAGCCATCAATGCACTGCCAAGGCTGCTCATGGCACCATAAAGCACCACTTTGATGACCGAGGTTTCGGCATTTTTCATGGCTGGTTTTCCTTTTTTTCCGCGTATAAGGCCTCTGACCCGCGAAAAACGGTGAGGGTTCGGCCTCTTTATCAAGGAGTGACAGATGCAGCGGATCAAGGGCTATCACGCCCACGTGTATTTCGACGCCCATACCCTCGACCAGGCGCGGGCCCTGTGCGAGGAAGCGGCGCAACTGTTCCCGCTGAAAATGGGCCGCGTCCACCAACGCCCGGTCGGCCCGCATCCGGACTGGAGCTGTCAACTGGCGTTCGAGCCGCAGTACATCGGCGTAGTCTTGCCATGGTTGGCGCTCAATCGCAAAGGCCTGGTGATTTTCATGCACCCGGAGACTGGCGATAACCTGGCCGATCACACCGACCATGCGATCTGGATGGGCGCGGTGCGGCCGTTGGATCTTTCGGGGTTCTGAGTCCAGTTCATGCGCTATCGGCTTTTGGCGCTGGATCGCTCAGATAATCAGCTTCAGCTCACGCGCGTTGTCATCATTGATGACGCTGACGGAACCTGGGTTAAACCCCATGGTTTTAACCAGAGTGCTCGCTGATCGCCGGCCTGTTGCCGCTGCCAGTGCTGTTCATGGTGGCCTTCAGCATCGCGATGATCGTCAACTACCCGTGCCTGCAACAGCAGAAAGACCGCGTCGCGGCCCACGCCGGCAGCGTGTTGGCGGTGGTCAGGCTGATTTTCGCGGCCGGTATCTTTACCGGCATCCTGTCCGGCACCGGCATGGTCGACGCCATGTCCAAGAGCCTGCTGGCGGTCATCCCGGAGTTCCTCGGCCCGTACCTGGCCGTGATTACCGCGCTGGTGAGCATGCCGTTCACGTTCTTCATGTCTAACGATGCATTTTATTACGGGGTGTTACCGGTTCTCGCCGAGGCAGCCAGCCATTACGGCGTCACCGCCGTTGAAATGGCCCGTGCTTCCATCGTCGACCAGCCTGTCCACCTGTTAAGCCCACTGGTTCCGTCGACCTACCTGCTGGTAGCGTTGGCCGGAATCGAGTTCGGCGACCACCAGCGCTTCACCCTGAAGTGGGCAATACTGGTTTGCCTCTGCATAATGTTCGCCGCATTGCTGATGGGGATTTTTCCGCTATTCAGCACTCTATAAAAGCAATGCCCGTTGCGTCGCCATCAGCGGCGCGGCCTAATACTCGCTCAAAGGAACTCACATGGAATGGCTGACCAATCCGGAAATCTGGGTTGCCTTCTTCACCCTGACCGCCCTGGAAATTGTCCTGGGCATCGACAACATCATCATGATCTCGATCCTGGTCAGCCGCATGCCCAAGCACATGCAGGCGCGCACCCGGATCTTCGGCCTGGCGCTGGCCATGGTCACGCGGATCCTGTTGCTGCTGTCCATCACCTGGGTCATGCGCCTGACTGCCGATTTGTTCGAAGTGTTCGGCCAGGGCATCTCCGGTCGTGACCTGATCCTGTTCTTCGGTGGCCTGTTCCTGCTGTGGAAAAGCTCCCAGGAGATGTACCACGCGCTGGAAGGCGAAGACGAAACCGGCGAGACGCCTACGGGCAAGGGCGGCAGCTTCATCTACACCATCGTCCAGATCGCGATCATCGACATCGTGTTCTCCCTGGATTCGGTCATCACCGCCGTGGGCATGGTCTCCCATGTACCGGTCATGGTGGCGGCGATTATCGTGGCGGTGCTGGTGATGATGCTGGCGGCGGGCACTATCAGCGCGTTCATCGACAAGCACCCGTCGCTGAAGATGCTGGCGCTGTCGTTCCTGCTGGTGGTCGGTACCGTGCTGATCGCCGAGTCGCTGGACGTGCATGTGCCAAAAGGCTACGTCTATTTCGCCATGGCGTTCTCCCTGGCGGTGGAAGCGTTCAACATCAAGATGCGCACTGCCATGGCGCGCAAGCGCAAGCAGCAGGATCCGGTGAAACTGCGCAAGGATATGCCGGGTCAGTAACGGTATAGGGCAATGAATGAAGGGGCTCTTGGAGCCCCTTTTTCATGCCGGCAGAAAATCGCCCGCTCGATCCGCTTGCTTGAGCAACTGTGAGAGCCTGCTCGCGAAAGCGGTCTGTCTGAACCGGTGGTGTTGGATGTGCTGCCGCCATCGCGAGCAGGTTCGCTCCCACAGGGTTTGAGGTGTTTTCGAGGAATTTATTTTCATGACAGTTTTGTTTCAAACGATTCTTTAGCTGTGCAATGCTGGCGCCCGAACCGTTCGCCAACTACAGCTTAAGTACAAGAAAGAAGAATGTGGCATCGTCTATTTGTTCCTTTGGGACGCTAACAGGGGGCTTCTCATGCTGACCCTGCTGAATTTGCTCTCCGCCGTGGCTCTGCTGATCTGGGGCACGCACATCGTGCGCACCGGCATTTTGCGGGTCTATGGCTCGAACCTGCGCCATGTCATCGGCCAGAACATGTCCCGGCGCTGGCTGGCGTTTATCGCCGGCATCATGGTCACGGCCATGGTCCAGAGCAGCAACGCCACGGCCATGCTCGTCACCTCGTTCGTCGGCCAGGGCCTGATGGCGCTGACCCCGGCCCTGGCGACGATGCTCGGCGCCGATGTCGGCACCGCGCTGATGGCGCGGGTGCTGACCCTCGACCTATCGTGGCTGTCGCCGCTGCTGATTTTCCTCGGGGTCATTTTTTTCCTGTCGCGCAAACAGACCCGCGCCGGGCAGATGGGCCGGGTCGGCATCGGCCTCGGTCTGATCATCCTGGCCTTGCAGTTGATCGTCGAAGCCGCGGCGCCCATCACCCATGCCCAGGGCGTGAAAGTGATCTTCGCCTCGCTCACTGGCGACATTCTGCTCGACGCCTTGGTCGGTGCGTTATTCGCGATGATCTCCTATTCCAGCCTGGCGGCCGTGCTGTTGACCGCGACCCTGGCCGGCGCCGCGGTGATCAGCCTGCCAGTGGCCATCGGCCTGGTGATCGGCGCCAACATTGGCAGCGGGGTACTGGCGTTCCTCAGCACCAGCATGCAGAACACCGCCGGGCGCCAGGTGGCGCTGGGCAGCCTGCTGTACAAGCTGATCGGGCTGTTGTTGATCATTCCAGTGCTCGACCCGCTGGTGGGCTGGCTCGACGGCCTGGATTTCAGCGCCCAGGAAACGGTGATTGGTTTCCATCTGCTCTACAACACCGTGCGTTGCCTGGTGCTGCTGCCCAGCGTCGCCCCCATGGCGCGGCTCTGTGCCTGGCTGCTGCCGGAACGTCCGGACACCAATGGCACGGCCAAACCGCGACATCTGGACCCCACCGCCCTCGCCACCCCGAGCCTGGCACTGGCGAACGCGGCCCGGGAAACCTTGCGCATTGGCGACCTGATCGAAAGCATGCTCGAAGCCATGCTGGACGTGCTGCGGGGTACGCAAACGGCGGTGACCCAGGACGTACGGCGCATGAATGACGACGTCGAAGCGTTGTGCAGCGCAATCAAGTTGTACATGGCGCAAATGCCCCGTGAGGACCTCAGTGAACAGGACAGCCGCCGCTGGGCGGAAATCATCGAGCTGGCGATCAACCTGAAACTGGCCAGCGACCTGATCGAGCGCATGTTGCGCAAGGTCCAGCAACAGAAGACCTCGCAACGTCGCTCCTTTTCCGAGGTTGGCCTGCAGGAATTGGCGGGGCTGCACAGCCACTTGATCGCCAACCTGCGGCTGGGACTGTCGGTTTTTCTCAGTGCCGACCGGGAAAGCGCCCGGCAGTTGCTGCGTGAGAAACGTCGCTTTCGGGCGCAGGAACGGCGCATGGCCCACGCCCATGTCAGCCGTCTACAGCGCAAGGTCGTGCAAAGCCTGGAGACCAGTTCCCTTCACTTGGAGCTGATCGCCGACATGAGGCGGCTCAATTCGCTGTTTTGCGGCAGTGCTTATGTGGTCCTGGAGACGGCCGAGATCGGCGCGCTGGCGGTGGATGAAATTAGCGACATTACCCATTCGCCGTGAACGACTGGCGCATTGGTCAGTCAGTAACAAAGGCTCGGGCCTGAAACCGTTCGCCGGCCCGCCTGCTCCCACTGTCATGAACACCGCATAGATTCGATGGGGGAGCGAGCTGACTCCGGGCGGCGAGCCGCCGATGACGGCCTGCCCGGCACCATGGACCGCCACTCAGCCGCCAGGAAGCCTTTATGCGTTGTCTGTTGCTCGCCGTTCTTTTGCTCGGCTCACTGCCCGTGGTCGCCCTGGACCGGTTCCAGGTCGAAGGCTATACGTTGCCCAACGGCCTGCAACTGATGCTCAAACCCGGCACCGAGCGCGGGCATGTGGCGATCCGCTTGGTGGTCGGCGTGGGCCTGGACGACTTCAGTTGCGCTGACAAGGAACTGCCGCACCTGCTCGAACACCTGCTGTTCAGCGGCGTCGATGAGAGTGGTGAAGGCGGCCTGGAGGAGCGCATGCAGGCCTTGGGTGGCGAGTGGAATGCCTTCACAAGCAACGCCGACACCACGTTCGTCATCGAGGCGCCAGCGCGCAATCAACGCAAGGTCCTGGACCTGCTGCTGGCGCTGCTGACCCGCACCCGTATCGATGAAAAAGCCCTGGAGGCGGCCAAGCGCGTGGTGGAACGCGAGGACGGTGGCCACTACACCCATCTGCAACGCTGGCTCGATCATCAGGACCTAGGTCACAAGGCCAGCAATCAACTGGCGGTTGAGTTGGGCCTGCGCTGCGCGGAACGGGCCGAGGTCGAGCGCCATACCCTCGCCCGCCTCGAACAAGTGCGCAAGGACTGGTATGCACCGAACAACATGACACTGATCGTGGTTGGCGACCTCGACCGACTGTTGCCGGCCTACCTGGAACGCGCCTTTGGCGAACTCGAGCCGGTGGAGCCCAGCCCACACGAGGCGCTGCCACAGATCCGCTACAAGGCGGTCACCAAGCGCAACCTGATCCATGGCCTGGTCGGCAACAGCGCCAAGCTTCATTGGCTGTTTCCGGAGCCGGTGCTGGACGAGCAGCATGACGAAACCTTCGCACTGCTCAAGGATTATCTGGACTGGGCGCTCTATCGCCAATTGCGCCTGGCCCGTGGCTTGTCCTACGGACCGTGGACCGAGCGCGAGGTGTTCGGCGGCGTTGGCTTCTTCAGCCTGAACGCGGACCTGTCACGCGAAAACTTGCCCCAAGCCGAACAGGCGCTGGAAGAACTGCGCAAAAAATTGCTCAAGGATGGCCTGGACCCCGCCAGCTTCGTGCGCATCAAACGCGCGGCCATTGCCCATCAGTCCTGGGCGGTTCAAGGCAACAGCGCAATGGCCGATTACTACTGGGGCGCCCTGGGCGATTATGAAGACGGCCGTTTCGCCAACCCGGCCCTGCGCCTGCAAGAGGTGAGCCTGGAACAGGCCAACGTGGCCCTGCGCGAACTGCTCAAGGACCCGGGTTACCTGCGCATCGAGAAGCCGTTGCTCAGTGACGATGAGCTCGTCTGGGGGGTGGCAGGTTTGCTGGGGTTGCTGTTGCTCGCAATGGTGATGTGGCAAGTACGCCGGCGACGTAGGAGCTGACGAGCGCAACGAGGCTGCGATCTTTCCCCTGGCGCTTGAATCCCAAGTGAAAGATCAAGATCAACAGATCGCAGCCTTCGGCAGCGCCTACAGGGAGATGCCAAGTTTTGCTAAATGCCCTCGCCACAAGAACACTCGTCACATCGACGTCCTGGCGATACTCTGCCAGGGATGTTTCCTACGACTTACTGTGAAACCACCGAATGCAAAACCTGACTCTCTACATCCAGCGCATCCTTGAACTGATGAAGCGCTATCCAGGGGTCATTGCCCTCGGCGGGTTCATCTCCGGGGTCGGCAGCTTCATGCTGGTGGACCGCCAGCAGGGCCTGGCGACCTGGATTGCCATCGTGATGCTGGTGAGCTGGCTCTGGTTGATGGTCGAGAACAGCATGACCCGGCTGTTCGCGCGGATTTTCAAACGAGAAATCCCCCAGCCGCTGTTGCGCTACGCCACGCAGATGATTCACCAGGAAAGCCTGTTTTTCGTCCTGCCGTTTTTCTTCATCACCACCACTTGGAACAGCAGCCAGCTGATTTTCACCGGCCTGCTGACGATCGCGGCGCTGATTTCGATCATCGACCCGCTGTACTACAAATGGCTGGCGCCTCGGCGCTGGGCGTTCCTGGCGTTGCACACGCTGACGCTGTTCGCCGCCCTGCTCACGGCGTTGCCGGTGATCCTGCACCTGACCACCGACCAGAGCTTCAAGCTGGCGCTGGGCATTGCCATGCTGCTGTCGTTTCCCAGCCTGGCCTCGATCTTCCCGATCCGCACCGTGCGCAACGCCCTGGCGATCCTGTGCATCACCCTGGGGATTGGCGCCACTGGCTGGGTGCTGCGCTCCTGGGTACCGCCGGCCACGCTGTGGATGACCGAAGTGGCGATCAGCACCCAACTGGAGGACCGCACGCCGGGCGCCAGCCTCAAGGAGGTCAGTGCGGCCCAGATCCGCGGCAACGGCCTGTATGCCTACACCGCCATCAACGCGCCGCGAGGACTGGATGAGCGGATTTATCACGTCTGGCAGTTCAACGGCAAAGAAGTCGACCGCATCGCCCTGGACATCCACGGCGGGCGCAAGGACGGTTATCGCGCCTGGACCCACAAGCAGAACTTCCCGCAAGACCCGACGGGCAAATGGCAAGTACGGGTGCTGACGGAAAATGGCCAGGTGATCGGCGTGCTGCGTTTCTCTGTGCGCGCCGCCACACCCGAGGCAAAATGACGGCGGTCGTGCTATTAGGTAGCGCTGTTCAAGTCGAACGAGCATGGAGCTTATGACCCCCGGATCCCACACGGGCACTGCCCGGCTGGACACGTCTCGCTCTCCGGCGCAGTTATGGGTCAGCGGTGACTGGACGCTGGCCCATTACGCGCAGCTCAAGCGCTTGAGCGAATCCTTGCGCGGCCAATACGGCGAGGACACGCTGATCGACCTCAACGGCCTCGGCGCCCTCGACACCGCTGGGGCTTCGTTGCTGGTGGAGCTGCTGGGGTCGGAACGGCTGGGCAAGACCGCCGAGCACCCCGATTGCCGCTTGCCAGCCGCCGAGCGGGCGCTGCTGCAGACGGTCTATTGTTCGCTGACGGACTTCTGTGTGCCGGTGAAAGAGCCGCAGGTCAGCGTGATGACACAGCTGCTGACACGGATCGGCCGCGCCGTGGACAGAGTCTGGCAAGACACCCTGCAACTGCTGGGTTTTGTTGGTCTGATCCTGGAAACCCTGGCCCGCAACCTGTTTCGCCCCAGGCGCTGGCGCATGACAGCGATGGTCGTACATATCGAACAGACCGGCCTGGACGCGGCCCCCATCGTCGCCCTGCTGACGTTTCTGGTGGGCGCGGTGGTGGCGTTCCTCGGCGCGACGGTGCTGGCCGATTTCGGCGCCAGCATCTTTACCGTGGACCTGGTGGCGTTCTCGTTCCTGCGCGAATTCGGCGTGTTGCTCACGGCCATCCTCATGGCGGGCCGCACCGCCAGCGCGTTCACCGCGCAGATCGGCTCGATGAAGGCCAATGAAGAAATCGACGCGATCCGCACCCTTGGCCTTGATCCGGTCGAGTTGCTGGTGATTCCACGGGTGCTGGCGCTGTTGGTGGCGCTGCCGATGCTGACCTTCCTGGCCATGCTTTCGGGCATTATCGGCGGCGGCGTGGTCTGCGCTTTGTCGCTGGGTATTTCACCGGCCATGTTCCTGACGCTGTTGCAGTCAGACATTGGCGTTCAGCATTTTCTGGTGGGGATGGTCAAGGCGCCGATCTTTGCCTTCCTGATCGCCGCCGTGGGTTGCCTGGAAGGTTTCAAGGTCAGTGGCAGTGCCGAATCGGTCGGGGCTCACACCACGTCCAGCGTGGTCCAGTCGATTTTCGTGGTGATCGTGCTCGATGCCGTGGCCGCGCTGTTTTTCATGGAGATGAACTGGTGAGCCAACCCTTACGGCCGCCCACCGAGGCGGTGATTCAAGTGCGGGGCCTGTGCAATCGCTTTGGCCGCCAGAGCGTGCATGAAAACCTCGACCTGGACGTGTACAAGGGCGAGATTCTCGCCGTGGTCGGCGGCTCCGGCAGCGGCAAATCGGTGCTGCTGCGCAGCATCGTCGGCCTGAACCGGCCCAGCGCGGGTTCCGTGCGGGTGTTCGGCGAGGACTTGCCGAGCCTGCCCCCGGAACAACGTTCGCGGGTGGAACGGCGCTTTGGCGTGTTGTTCCAGAAAGGCGCGCTGTTTTCGTCACTGACCGTGACAGAGAACGTCGCCCTGCCGCTGATCGAACACGCCGGGCTCAGCCGGGCCGACGCCGAGCACTTGGCGGCGGTGAAACTCGCGTTGGCCGGCCTGCCACTCTCGGCCGCAGACAAGTACCCCGCCTCGCTGTCCGGCGGCATGATCAAGCGCGCCGCCCTGGCCCGTGCACTGGCCCTGGACCCGGACATCCTGTTTCTCGACGAACCCACCGCCGGCCTCGACCCCATCGGTGCGGCGGCGTTCGACCAGTTGATCCTGACACTGCGCGATGCCCTGGGCTTGAGCGTGTTCCTGGTCACCCATGACCTGGACACCCTCTACACCATCACCGACCGGGTGGCGGTGCTGGCGCAGAAAAAAGTACGAGTGGCCGATGTCATCGACAAGGTGTCGGAAACCGATGATGCCTGGATTCACGAATACTTCCATGGCCCTCGCGGCCGCGCGGCGTTGTCGGCCGCTACACAATCGAACGAGGTTTGACATGGAAACCCGAGCCCATCATGTGCTGATCGGTCTGTTCACCGTCATTGTGGTGGCCGGCGCCCTGCTGTTTGGCCTATGGCTGGCCAAGTCCAGCGTGGACAGCGAGTTCAAGGATTACGAAGTGGTGTTCAACGAGGCGGTCAGCGGGTTGTCCCGGGGCAGTTCGGTGGAGTACAGCGGGATCAAGGTCGGTGACGTCGTCAACCTGCGCCTGGACCCGAACGATCCGCGCCGGGTGCTGGCGCGGGTGCGCTTGAGCGGGGAAACGCCCATCAAGCAAGACACCCAGGCCAAGCTGGCACTGACCGGCATCACCGGTACCTCGATTATCCAGCTCAGTGGCGGCACGCCCCAAAGCCCGGCGCTGAAGGGACGCGACGGCGAACCGCCGGTGATCATCGCCGCGCCCTCGCCTATCGCCCGCCTGCTCAACAACAGCGATGACTTGATGACCAGCATCAACCTGCTGCTGCACAACGCCAATGAAGTGTTTTCCTCGGACAACGTCCAAAGCCTGGGCAAGACCCTCGAGCATCTGGAGCAAACCACCGGGGTCATTGCCGAGCAGCGCGGCGATATTCGCCAGGCCATGCAGCAACTGGCGTCCATCGGCAAACAGGCCAGCGCCACGCTGGAACAGACCACCGCGTTGATGCGCAACGCCAATGGTTTGCTTAACGACCAGGGCCAACAGGCGTTCAGCAACGCCGGCCAAGCCATGCAGTCCCTGGCTCGCAGCACCGCGACCCTCGACAAACTGTTGAGCGATAACCGCGATTCGTTGAATAACGGCATGCAAGGCCTCAATGCCCTGGGCCCAGCCGTGCGTGAGCTGCGCGAAACCCTGAGTGCCTTGCGGGGGATCTCCCGGCGCCTGGATGCCAACCCCAGTGGCTATTTGCTGGGCAATGACAAGGACAAGGAGTTCACGCCATGAAGCCGTCCAACCGGTTTATCCGCCCTTTTCTCTTGCTGGCAGGATTTGTCCTGGTGGGCGGGTGCTCGATTTTGCCCAAGACCGAACCTTCGGATGTGTATCGCTTACCCGCCACCCAGGTCCCGGCATCTGCGGGCACGACGGTGAGCTGGTCGCTGCGCCTGGCCAGCCCCCAGGCCAGCGAGGTGCTCAACAGCCCGAAAATCGCGGTGATCCCCCAGGGCAATCTGTTCAGTAGTTACGCTGCCTCGCGCTGGAGCGACCCCGCCCCGGTGTTGTTACGCAATCGCCTGCTCGATGGCTTCGCCCAGGATGGACGCGTCAGGTTGTTGAGCGTCGCCGACAGCAATCTGCAAGCAGACCTGGAGCTGGGCGGGCAATTGCAGGCGTTCCAAACCGAATACCAGGGCACTGCGGCCAGCGTGGTGATTCGCCTGGACGCGCTGCTGGTGCGCGGGTTCGACCAGCGCATCCTGGCCAGTCGCCGTTTTGAAGTGCGCCAGTCATTGAGCGATGTAAAAGTGCCGGCGGTGGTGGACGGCTTTGGCCGGGCCGGTGACCGGCTGACGGCCGAGGTGGTGACCTGGACATTGGAGCAAGGCCAGCGTTTCGCAACGCCTTCGCCTTACTGAAGACGCGCCATCTGAAGCCAAGGATTGGGGTTCAGCCGAAGAACCAGTAGCAAACGCCAATCGCCGCCACGACCCCGGAGAATTCGGCCAGCAGCGCACACCCCACGGCATGGCGCGCCCGCTGGATGCCCACGGCGCCGAAATAGACCGCCAGCACGTAAAACGTGGTCTCGGTGCTGCCCTGGACGGTCGCCGCCACCATGGCCGGGAAGCTGTCGACGCCGGAAGTCTTCATGGTCTCGATCAGCATCGCCCGGGCGGCGCTGCCGGAGAACGGCTTGACCATCGCGGTCGGCAAGGCATCGACGAAGCGCGTGTCCCAGCCGGCCCACTGCACCAGATGCCGGATGCCGTCCAGGCCGAAATCCAGCGCCCCCGAAGCCCGCAGCACGCCCACCGCGCACAGCATCGCTACCAGGTATGGCAGCAACGTCTTGGCGACGTCGAAGCCCTCCTTGGCGCCTTCGACGAAGGCTTCATACACCTTGACCTTGCGCAGGGCGCCCACCACCAGGAACACAATGATCAAGCCGAACAGCGTCAGGTTGCCCAGGATCGATGACAACCCCGCCAGCGCCGTGGCCGAGAGCGTCGCCAGCAGCGCCATGAAACCGCCCAGCGCCAGCGCACCCGGGATCAGGTAAGCCAGCACCACCGGGTCCCACAACCGCAGGCGCTGCATGAACGCCACCGACAGCAGCCCCACCAGGGTCGAAGCGCTGGTGGCGAGCAGGATCGGCAGGAACACCAGGGTCGGGTCTGGCGCGCCTTGCTGCGCGCGGTACATGAAGATCGTTACCGGCAGCAGCGTCAGCGACGAGGCGTTGAGTACCAGGAACAGGATCTGCGCATTGCTGGCGATCGTCGGGCTGGGGTTGAGGTCTTGCAGGGCGCGCATGGCCTTGAGGCCGATGGGGGTGGCCGCGTTGTCCAGTCCCAGGCCGTTGGCGGCGAAGTTGAGGGTAATCAGGCCGATGGCCGGGTGGCCGGCAGGCACTTGCGGCATCAACCGCAGGAACAGTGGGCCGAGGACCTTGGCCAGCCAGTCGACGATGCCGGCCTTCTCAGCGATGCGCAGGAAGCCCAGCCACAGGGTCAAGGTGCCGAACAGCAGGACCATCACCTCCACCGACAACTTGGCCATGGCGAAAATGCTTTCCACCATGGCCGCAAAGATCCCGGCGTTGCCGCCGATCAACCACTGCACCAGCGCCGATACGGCTGCCACGATAAAGAAGCCAAGCCACAGGCCATTGAGCATCGGTCAAATCCCCCGGAAGATGCCGCGAATGATAGCGGGGCTGGCAGAAACGACAAACCCCGGATTTCTCCGGGGTTTGCTTGGCTTGATGTTGAATGTGCCGCCACCATCGCGAGCAGGCTCGCTCCCACAAGGAACACTCGTCATTGTGGGAGCGAGCCTGCTCGCGATGGCGGCCTCAAGGCAGGCATCAATTACTGGAAGTTTCCCCCACCGGCAGCGGCTCTTTGCTGCGCCAGTGCGGCAAGGAGTTCCAGTAGCGCTGGCCCTTGGCATCGTCGTACATGCCTTCCCAGCGGGCGATGACCAGCACGGCCAGGGCGTTGCCGATGACGTTCAGCGCGGTACGGGCCATGTCCATGATGCGGTCGACACCGGCAATGAAGGCCAAACCTTCCAGCGGAATGCCGACACTGCCCAAGGTGGCCAGCAGCACCACGAAGGACACGCCCGGCACGCCGGCGATGCCTTTGGAGGTGACCATCAGGGTCAGTACCAGCAGCAATTGCTGGCTGATGGACAGGTCGATGCCGTACAGCTGGGCGATGAAAATCGCCGCGATGCTCTGGTACAGGGTCGAACCGTCGAGGTTGAACGAATAACCGGTGGGCACCACGAAGCTGCAGATGGCTTTCGGCGCGCCGTAGGCTTCCATTTTCTCGATCACGCGCGGCAGCACGGTTTCGGAACTGGCGGTGGAATAGGCCAGCACCAACTCATCCTTGAAGATGCGCATCAGCTTGAGCACCGAGAAACCGAACAGGCGAGCGATCAGGCCCAACACCACGAAGGCGAAGAAGGCGATGGCGACGTAAACCAGGAGCACCAGTTTCGCCAGCGGCAGCAGCGACGCGAAGCCGAAGTTGGCGACCGTCACCGCGATCAGGGCGAACACACCGATGGGGGCGTATTGCATGATCATGTGGGTGACCTTGAACATGCTTTCCGACACGCCCTGGAACATTTTCACCAGCGGCTCGCGCAGGTCCGATTGCAGGCTGGACAGACCCAGACCGAACAATACGGAGAAGAAAATGATCGGCAGCATCTCGCCACGCGCAACGGCGGCGAAGATGTTCGACGGGATGAGGTTGAGGATGGTCTGGACGAACGCATGTTCATGCTGGACTTCCGCGGCCGTGGCCTGGTACTTGGAAATATCCACCGTACCCAGGGTGCTCATGTCGATGCCGGTGCCCGGCTGGAAGAAGTTGGCCAGCAGCAGGCCAACGACAATGGCGATGGTGGTGACGACTTCGAAGTAAAGGATGGTCTTGAGGCCGATGCGCCCGAGCTTCTTGGCATCACCGACCCCGGCAATGCCGACGATCAGCGAGGAAATCACGATCGGGATCACGATCATCTTGATCAGACGGATAAAGATATCGCCCGCCGGTTGCAGCACGTTGCTGATCCACCAGGCCTTCTCGGCACTGAAATGGTTGAGCAGCGCGCCCAATGCAATCCCGAGCACCAGACCGATGAGGATCTGCCAGGCGAGGCTTAGTCGTGCCTTCTTCATATCATTACCCTTACTTCAGTTGGACTCGGACAGTGGCGCGAACAGATCGTCGATGACGAAAAACACTCGCGCCCCTGCCCCCGTATAAGGTCACCCCGAGCGCGTGAGCGCGCTTACTGGCAGGCGAAAAAAGGCGCAACTATTGCGATGCAAGGGGGACTCGTCTAATGCCGTAAACGCCTACCCTATGCCGAATCGGCATGAGATTTTTCAAACGAAACCCGCCTTCCAAGCGGTTCGAATACGCCATTTATGCAGGCATAAGTGCCGCGAGCCGGCCATTTCAGCGTAGCTGGGCTTTCTCTCGCAAGCGTGGGGAACCGTTGTAACGGCCGCGAATCGAGACGCGCCCCCCGGGAGAAATTGCGTCGGCATTCTCCGATATACGGTCAGGGAAAGGGGAATAAATAGGTGGGAGGAGACAAAATGCCGCATCGCCGAGCGGCCTACGGCGCCCACTCAGGCAACCGCTCTGGCGCAAGCCTCTTACGCCACGAAGCGCGAGGCAAGTTCGCCAAGCCGTGAGGGCTTCGCGAACCTGCGTCGCAGCTTTTACCTGACCCGGCCCTTTCGCAGGCACCCCTTGTGCCCGTAGGTCACTCCGACCCTCATCGGTCAGAACGTCCCGGCCCCCTGGTCATGCACCGGCCCTCCTCGGGCTGTGCAGCAGAGAAAAGCAGGGCTGCTTTTCTCATTTTTCAAAATCAGTACCTGTTGGGGTCTTTCTTGAGTGGTTCCATTAACAGTTTCTGCATACCTTCATCGGGCTTGCCGAGGAAACGGTAGTCGGCGGGCAGCCCGGCGGGGACTTGCACCAACATGGCATAGGCCTCGTCCTTGTCGAAACTGAAGGCAACGATCAGGTGCTTGCTGCGACACGTTGCCTGGCTTTCACACAGCGGCCCCACCAGATACTTGTCGCCATCTTCCACGACAGCATGCATCTGATCCGAATCGCCCGACAGGTTCATCACCCATTCGGGCAGGCGTTCTTCTTTTTGTACGACGTGCTGCCAGGTCTCGCGGTATTGCGGGTCGGCCTCCAGCAACTGGTTGACGCGCATCTGCCCGTCATTGGCAGCCACTGCCATGGCACTGCCGCCCAGCAACAGGGCGGCGGCCAGTCCTTTGAATGAAACGCCCATGGTCAGCCTCGGCCACGACGGCCAAAGAAGAAGGACGCGATGAACATCACCAGAAACACGACAAAGAGAATCTTGGCGATGCCCGTGGCGGTGCCTGCGATACCACCGAAGCCCAGTACGGCAGCGATGATGGCAATGATCAGGAAGGTAATTGCCCAGCTCAACATGGTAATTCTCCTTACGCTTCTCTATTTAGTGAAGGTCTTGCGGTGATGGTTCCGGCGCATGGACGACCGGCTCATCGGGTTAAAACACCCAGCGCTCTTCACGCGGCATGGCAGTCAATGGCTGAGCCTGGTCAACATCCATCATGCGCATTGAAGCGGACGCTTCTTTGAGGCTGCTGACGGCGCTGAAATGGGTTTGCGAGGCACGGTGAATCGACACCTGCGGCGCTTCGGGTCGTTGGCTTTCATGCCAGAGCAACCATTGCTGGCCCGTTACGAGAGTAACCAGCAGCGCCAGGACAGCCCACAGGCCTTGCTGGATGTGCAGGGAAGATCGCCGCAACTGGGCGGCACTTTTAAATTGAGCGGCGCCAAATTGGGCGACACTTTGAAGATTCATCCTGGAATTCCTCCCCACCCGGGTGTGGTGATCTGATTGAGGCGCGCCAACGCCACGTTGACCAGAGCTTTGCAGTCTGCGTGCCAGGATTTTTCAACAGGAAAAAACCTTTAAAATCAATTAGTTGATTATTAAATACAAGGTATCGAGAGCGCATCCTGCACGATGACCCAGCCGCGAGTCGTGCGTATTGCACGAATGAAGGAGAAAAGACGTTAGATTGTTTTTGAATTGCCTGTCAGACACCGCTGTCAGAATGAGCGATGCGAACCGTCCGAAGCAGACGAATCATAAAAAAAAGAACTCAAATCAGTCTTTTAGGAGTCAGACGTCAACAGGGCCATTCTCGGTAGGTAATATCCCTTCAGAATCGACCATGCAACTTGCCCGATTTTTCTGACACTAACCAACATCATTCATTAAAGGAGCGTAGGAAAAATGGAATCCGCCACTGAGCACCAAGGCCGCATTCTCCTGGTAGACGACGAGTCCGCCATCCTGCGTACGTTCCGATACTGCCTGGAAGATGAGGGCTATAGCGTCGCCACCGCCAACAGCGCCACCCAGGCCGATGCACTGCTGCAACGCCAGGTGTTCGACCTGTGTTTTCTCGACCTGCGCCTGGGGGAGGACAACGGTCTGGATGTCCTGGCGCAAATGCGTATCCAGGCTCCCTGGATGCGCGTGGTCATCGTCACCGCTCACTCGGCGGTCGATACGGCGGTCGATGCGATTCAGGCCGGGGCGGCCGATTATCTGGTCAAGCCTTGCAGCCCTGATCAATTGCGCCTGGCGACCGCCAAGCAATTGGAAGTACGCCAACTGTCGGCAAGGCTCGAAGCCCTTGAAGGGGAGGTGCGCAAACCCAAGGACGGCCTCGACTCCCACAGCCCGGCGATGAAAGTCGTCCTGGAAACCGCCCGCCAGGTCGCCAGCACCGATGCCAACATCCTGATCCTCGGTGAATCCGGCACCGGCAAGGGCGAGTTGGCCCAGGCGATCCACGGCTGGAGCAAGCGCGCGAAAAAGTCCTGCGTCACCATCAATTGCCCGTCGCTGACCGCTGAGTTGATGGAAAGCGAATTGTTCGGCCATAGCCGCGGGGCCTTCACCGGCGCCAGCGAAAGTACCCTGGGACGCGTCAACCAAGCGGACGGCGGAACGCTTTTTCTCGACGAGATCGGCGATTTTCCGCTGACGTTGCAACCAAAGTTGTTGCGCTTTATCCAGGATAAGGAATACGAGCGGGTAGGGGACCCGGTCACCCGCCGCGCCGATGTGCGGATTCTCGCAGCGACCAACCTCAACCTCGAAGACATGGTGCGCGACGGGCGTTTTCGCGAAGACCTGCTGTATCGCCTGAACGTCATCACCCTGCACCTGCCGCCGTTGCGAGAACGCGTCGAAGATATCCTGACCCTGGCCGACCGCTTCCTGGCCCGCTTCGTCAAGGAGTACGCGCGCCCGGCCCGGGGCTTCAGCGACGAAGCGCGCGAAGCGCTGCTAGGCTATCGCTGGCCGGGCAACATCCGGGAACTGCGCAACGTGGTCGAGCGCGCCAGCATTATCTGCCCTCAGGAAAAAGTCGAAATCAGTCATTTGGGCATGGCCGAGCAACCGGTCAACAATGCGCCGCGCATCGGTGCCGCACTGAGCCTCGACGAATTGGAAAAAGCCCATATCGGCGCGGTGCTGGCCACGGCCGACACCCTCGACCAGGCAGCCAAGACCTTGGGTATCGATGCCTCCACGCTGTACCGCAAACGCAAGCAGTACAACCTGTGAGCGACACCTTATGAAACTGGCGATGAAGCTGCGCACACGACTGTTTCTCAGCATCTCGGCCCTGATCACCGTGGCCTTGCTGGGATTGGTGCTTGGCCTGGTCAGCGTGATGCAGATGGCCGATACCCAGGAACAATCGGTACGCGACAACTTCATTCTGCTGGACCTTGGCCTCAAGCTGCGCCAGACCCTCGGCGATCAGTTGATGATCATGCTCGACGACAAGCCTGACCTGGCTGCGCTGGAGGCATCCAAGCAGCAATACCTGGCGCTGATCGACGAGGGTATCGCCCACGAACGCGGGCTGGACGATGCGCCAGCCAGCTTCAGGAGGGCCAAGTCCGACTACATGGAGTTTCTTGAGGCCTTCACCGCCTCTCGCCAGCAACCGAGCCCGCTCACGGGCATCAAGGACCTCACCGAAAAATTCAACGTGCTGCGCATTGGTCTGATCGAGGGTTATCGCCAGGCCTTGACCAACATCAGTGAAACCCAGAACCGCGCCCGTGAACACGCGATGTGGATTTCCGGGCTACTGGCGCTGGTGGGGTTTGCGGTGCTGATCATCGGGTTTATCACGGCCCATGGTATTGCCCGGCGTTTCGGTGCGCCGATCGAGGCACTGGCCGCCGCGGCGGACGACATCGGCCAAGGCAATTTCGAGGTCACGCTACCCGTTTCCTCGGCCGCTGAGTTGAATCTCCTGACCCATCGTTTCGGGGTCATGGCCCAGGCCCTGCGTGAGCATCAGGCCACCAATGTCGATGAGCTGCTCGCCGGCCAACAACGCTTGCAAGCGGTGCTCGACAGCATCGACGACGGCTTGCTGATGATCGACCGCCAAGGCCGGCTGGAGCACCTCAACCCGGTGGCCCAGCGTCAATTGGGCTGGGATGAGGCGCGCCTGGGCCAAGGACTGGGCGAGGCGCTGGGGCGCCTTGAGCTGGATGAAGAACTGCACCTGGTCCTGCGCGGTGGAACCCTGGAGCGCGCGCCGGAAGACCTGAGCATCGAGGTGGAGGGCGAGTCGCGGGTGCTCACCTACAGCCTCACCCCGGTCAGCCATACCCAGGGCCATATTCTCGGCGCGGTCATGGTGCTGCATGACGTGACCGAACAACGCGCCTTCGAACGGGTGCGCAGCGAGTTCGTCTTGCGTGCTTCCCATGAGCTGCGCACGCCCGTGACGGGCATGCACATGGCGTTCGGCCTGCTACAGGAGCGCCTGCATTTTCCAGAGGAGTCGCGCGAGGCCGACCTGCTCAACACCGTCACGGAAGAAATGCAGCGACTGATGCAGCTCATCAATGACCTGCTGAACTTCTCTCGCTACCAGAACGGCCTGCAGAAGCTGACCCTGGCGCCTTGTTCCATCGACGATCTATTGGAAGCGGCCCGGCTGCGGTTCGCCGAGCAGGCCCAAACCAAGGATATCGAGCTGCTCGTGGCGATCCAGGGCCCGCTCCCGCGATTGCATGCCGACGCTGCGCAACTGGATCGCGTGCTCGATAACCTGATCGATAACGCCCTGCGCCACACCGCCGAAGAGGGGCAGATCCGCTTGCAGGCACGGCGTCATGGCGAGCGGGTGATCGTCAGTGTCGAAGACAACGGTGAAGGCATTGCCTACGGCCAGCAGGGACGAATCTTCGAACCTTTCGTCCAGGTCGGACGCAAAAAGGGTGGGGCTGGCCTCGGCCTGGCGCTGTGCAAGGAGATCGTCCAGCTCCACGGCGGGCGCATGGGCGTTTATTCAAGGCCGGGGCAGGGCACACAGTTCTACATGGCGCTGGCGGTCTGAGCTCATGGCCTGAGGAGGCTCAGGCTTCGTCATCGAGGCGGCGTCCACGCAGGCGTCGGCCACGGGTAATCAGTTCGATGAGCTGCACCGCGCTGAGGGCATGGGCGAACAGCCAGCCCTGGCCAAACCTCACCCCTTCGCTGCTCAAATAGCACGCCTGGGCTTCATGCTCGATGCCTTCGGCTATCACCTTGAGTTCCAACGCATGGGCCATGCGAATGATGTGTGGGGCCA
This sequence comes from Pseudomonas sp. RL_5y_Pfl2_73, assembly GCF_963970515.1. Lineage (NCBI taxonomy): Bacteria > Pseudomonadati > Pseudomonadota > Gammaproteobacteria > Pseudomonadales > Pseudomonadaceae > Pseudomonas > Pseudomonas sp. RL_5y_Pfl2_73. The sequence continues at coordinate 42,766 of NZ_CAXAPD010000011.1, forward strand.
CGCCGCTGCTGGCGGCATCGTGGCCCAAGGCGTCGATAAAGGCCTTGTCGATTTTCAAGCAGTCCACCGGCAGGGTTTGCAGGTAGGCCAGGCTGCAATAGCCGGTGCCGAAATCGTCGATCAACACCTGATGCCCGACGTCGCGCAGCGATTGCAGGTTGTCCCGGGCGACCAACGCATCGACCAGCCCACGCTCGGTCACTTCGAAGGCAATCTGGTGCGCCGACACGCGATGCAGCGCCAGCAGGCGGGCGATCACTTCGCCAATACGCGGCACCATTACATCGCAGGCCGCTAGGTTCACCGAGATATACAGCTGCGGATTGGCCCGCAACAGCTGGCCCAATTGATCGAACAGCCGCTGCAGCACGAAATCAGTGATCTGGCGGATCTGTCCGGTGTTCTCGGCCATCGGGATAAACAAGTCCGGGCTGGTTAGGGTGCCGTCCGGTCGTCGCCAGCGCAGCAAGGCCTCAGCCCCGACGCAGTTACGGCTGCTCAGGTCGAAAATCGGCTGGTAAAGCACCTGCAATTCACCACGCCGGATGGCGCCGTGCAGTTCGGCGTCCATGGACTGGCGCTGGCGCGCCAGCAGAAACACCTGGAAACCAATCCCCAGGCCCAGCATCAGGCTGATGGGCAACACCCACCAGGTATTGGCCGGAACCTGAAAACCGTTGCGCTGGGCGATCAGCACCAGTTGATACACCGGGCTGTCGGTCGGCATCCGGTAGATCAACCGGTTCTGCGTCACTTGCAAGGCATTGTGGCTTTTCGGTGGCCAAGGCTCGACCGGCGGCCAGTATTGGTCAGTCCCGAGTACGGGAATGGCCCGTTTACCGTTATCCAGGACGACCAGCAGGCTGCTGCCCGGTGGTAAATCGACCACATCGGTCAAATGCCCGCGGGACGTGGCCACCCGAAAGTTGCCGCGGCCCAGCATCAATGCTGCGCGGTCTTCGTCGGGCTCGGTGGTGCTGTTGAGCCAGTAATTGTAGGTTGGCCCGCGGATATCGGGCGGGCGGGTCACTGACAACCCGCTCTGGCGTGGACGATTGGAGCAGGCGCCGCGGCCATCGATATACACCGCCTCGTAGACGAAACGGTAGTTGAAGCTGACCTGTTGCAATGTCGCGATCATGTCATCGTCGCATCCGCGCAACGGCTGGTTTTGCAAGTCGTCGAGGCTTTCACGCAGTTGCCCGAAAAGTTGTTCCAGGCGCTGCAGAAAGCGCTCGCCCTGGGCATTCATCTGATCGCTTTCACGCTGCTGAATCTGCTGCACGACCACGAACAGACTCCCCGCCAGCAGCAGGACGGTACTGAGTGCAGTTGCCATCATCGCCAGGAAAAGGGGGCGATGGAGCCAGCTGTGTAGGGTTTCGCGGGCAGCCGTCATCATTGGTAATCCGAAAGTTACCAATGAGTTATAGCTTCTGATTTGGATTTGGTCCGATCCGTCAGACGGGCGTCATTATTTTGTCTGGTTGAGCACCTGCAGAATCGCCGCGCTTTGCGCGTCCGGCGTGCCATCAAAGCGGGTCGGTCGGTAGTGCATTTGGAAGGCGGCCAGCACATGGTGGGTGGCCACGTCCCACTCGCCGGTCTGAGGCGTCGGGTAACCCAGGCGGGCCAGCTCGGCCTGGAACCAACTGGCAGGCGGCAACTGTGGCGCGAAGACGGCTTGCTGGCGGGCAACGGCCTGTTCATCTGGCCAGACCCCCAAACCGGCTTGTGCCAGGCGCTTCCAAGGGAACAGCGGCCCCGGATCGAGTTTGCGCAGGGGGGCGATGTCGCTGTGACCGATGATGCTGCGCGGGTTAATCCCGTTACGCTCGATGATGTCCTTGAGCAATACGATCAAGGCCTGGACCTGGGCTTCGCTGTAGGGATACCAGAGGCGCCCGGTGGGCGTGTCGACAAAACCCGGATTGACGATTTCGATGCCGATGGAACTGGAATTGAGCCAGGTCCGGCCTTCCCACTCGCTGTCCCCGGCGTGCCAGGCACGTCGGCTTTCATCCACCAGCTTGTAGATAGTCGCGCCTTTATCGTCGCCGATCAGGTAATGGGCACTGACTTCGCCATGGGTCAAAAGGGCCAGTGAACGCTCGAGGGAAGCCGAGGTGTAATGCACCACCACGAATTGGATGCGGTTGTCATGGTTGACGGAGGGGTGACGGGTGTCGAGCCGCGGGCCGCTGGTGCAGCCGGCCAGGATAAATAAAGAAACAATGAGCGAGAAAAATTTCATGGCGGAAGGCAATACGCACTGTGAGTAATGCAACAGTGTAACGTATCGCCTCGCGATGATCCGGTGCGCGCGGTGATATTAAACAAATTGGAACAATTAGCCCCTTAGCCCAGTTCCACATGGTTGCGACCGGCATTTTTTGCCCGATAAAGCGCCTGATCGGCTCTTTTAAGCACCATATCGCTGTGTTCACCCGCTTTGAAGGCGGTCAGGCCAATGGATACCGTTACCGTCACCGGTTCGCCCTTGAAATGAAACGGACAGGCTTCAATGGCCAGGCGCAGCGCCTCGACCAGCTTGGCGCCGGCAGCCAGGGAGGTATTGGGCACCAGCAGAACAAACTCCTCGCCACCAAAACGCGCAATGAAATCGCTGCCACGCAGGCGTTTACGCAGGACCGAGGCGATGAGTTTCAGCACCCGGTCACCGGCCAGATGGCCGTAGTTGTCATTGATGCGCTTGAAATGATCGAGATCGAGCATGGCCAGCAGCAAGCTGTTACCGCGTTTGTGCCACTGGGCGACTTCATGCTCCAGACGCTCGGACCAGGCGGCGCGGTTGGGCAGCCCGGTGAGCGGATCAATCAGCGCTTTTTGCCGCTGTTCCTCGAGATTTTCCCGCACGACCTGGGCATCCTGCTCCATCAGCGCAACGCGATCGGCCAGGCTTTTCAGGCGAGCCGAGACCTCCTGCTCGCGTTGATCACGTTGCTGGCGGTGGTGGTCCATCGTACCGAGCAAGCCTTCGAGGTGATTTTCGAGCACTTGCTTGAGGCCTTCCAGGTCATCGGCGTCCTTCACGCTGCTTTGCAGCCCGTCCACCTGTTCACGAATCTGGGTGTCCATTTCCCTAGAGGCCGACAGGTTTTCGGCTTGGTCTTCACTGGCGGCCTGCAGGCTGCTCTGGAATGACTCGAGCCGATCGTTGAGGCGCTGCAGATACGCTTCGAATTCATGCTGGCCGGTGTCTGTGATGGCCAGCATCAGCACAGCCAGATCATCGAGGATCGGCAGTAATTCGTACCAGTTCAAACCATTTCGCAGACGCTCACACAGGGCTTCAGCTTGTGGTCGATGACGCTCGGGCAAGGCCAGGTCGCCCAAAAGGCCCAACAGCGTGTCTTCGATATGCTTGGCGACCGAGCTGTAGGACGGCTCTGGCGAATCGGGCAGGGCGTACTGGGCGTCAGCCACATCGGCGCCTTCCAGGGGCTCGTCGAGCTCCGCAGGAGGCTGCGAGGGGGCGGGCAGGACCTGGGTGGGCTCCTCGGGCATCAGCTCATCGGGATTCTCGAGTGTGGACGCCGCAACCGGACGCTCATCGGCGACCGGCGTCGGCGCGGGCTCGGTTGCTTCGTCGTCCGGTTCACTGGCGGGCTGAACCACTTCGGCTGCAGGTGTTGGAGCGGGCACTGGAGCGCTCTCGATCTGCGGCGCAATCAGGGCAATCGGTTCGGGCGTCGTCTCCAACGCTGGCACTTGCTCCGCCACCGATGGCTGCGGTGCTGGTGCTGGTGCTGGTGCTGGTGCTGGTGCTGGTGCTGGTGCTGGTGCTGGTGCTGGTGCGACGGATTCTGCGGCCGTTGCCGGCTCCGCGGCTACAGACAGGGCCATTTCCGAGGCAGGTACCACGCTGGCCTGGGCTGGCTCGCGGGGCTGGGGCGTCGCGTCCTCGTGGTCTTGGACACCAAACAGCCGTTGCAGCAGGCCGGGACGACTCGGTTCGACAGGTGCGTCCAGGGCACTGAGTGCCTTGCCTTGCAGACCGCTCAATTCGCTGAGCAGCAGCGGAATTTCCCGGGCCTGGCCGGCCCGATCTTCCAGTTGCCTGGCAAACTTCTTCAACGGCCGGCTGACCTCTTTCGGCAGCGGCAGGCTCTGCAACTGGGCAACCAGGGCGATCAGCGCGGAGCTCGTCTGCTCGACCCGGGTCTCGCGACGCTGCTCGGATTCGAGTACGGCTTTCTCCAGGCGCGGTAGCAGGGCAGCGAGGCCGGCATCCATGTCATCGGTGCGCACCACCTCGCGCATCTCTTTCATGCATTGATCGACCGCCCGGTCAGATCCCTCGGCGGCCAGGGTGCTACGCACCAGGCCACGACGCAGCAAGTCGAGGCGAGCCGCCCAACGGCGCTCGAGCTTTTCCTGCTGCTCGATACTCTTGAGGTACTTCTCTCTCCAGCGTTCGGCGTCGTCGCTCATTCATCGGATCCGCGAGGGGCAGTACTCAGCACGGGGAATGCATCGGCCGTGAGCGAACCCGGCAAACGAATTTCTACCGCGACCGGCAGGTGATCGGAAATGGGTTGGGCCAGCACCTCGACACGTTCGAGGGTCAGGGTCGGGCTCAACAAAATATGGTCCAGGCAGCGCTGGGGGCGCCAGCTGGGGAATGTCGCTTCCAGTTGGGGAGCGAGCAGACCGAGATCGCGCAGAGGCGAAGTCTGCAGCAAATCGGTGGCATGGGTGTTCATGTCGCCCATCAGCACCTGGTGCTTGTAGCCACCGATCAGCTCGCGAATGTACGCCAGCTGCATCGTCCGGGTACGCGCCCCGAGCGCCAGGTGCATCATGACCACGACCAGCGCCTCGGGACCTTCGCCGAAACGCGCGAGGATCGCCCCGCGCCCCTTGGGCCCCGGTAACGGATGGTCTTCGATCGCCCACGGACGCAAACGACTCAACACACCATTGCTGTGCTGGCCAAGACGTCCGAGGTTGCGATTGAGTTGCTGGTACCAGTAGGGAAAGGCGCCCAACTGGGCCAGGTGTTCCACCTGATTGACGTAGCCGGACCTCAAGCTTCCGCCGTCGGCCTCTTGCAGGGCCACCAGGTCGAAGTCCTTGAGCAGGTCGCCGATTTTCTGCAGATTACCGGCACGCCCGGTGTGCGGCAGCAAATGTTGCCAGCCGCGAGTCAGGTAATGCCGGTAGCGCTCGGTGCTGATACCCACCTGGATATTGAAGCTGAGCAGCCGCAAGCGGCTATCGCCAGGCAGGCCCGTGGAGAGGACATGATGCTCATTGACCCGCGGTTCATGCAGGCCAACGATGCGTTCGGTGTTCCAGCGGGCCATGGGCGTGGGCCGCGCTTAGTTGGCGGCAGCCTTGGTGGCCGCTCGCTCTTTGGCGATCAGTTGGTCGGCCAGTTGCAGCGCTTCATTTGCGCCACCGGCGGAGCCGATGTCAAAGCGGTATTTGCCGTTGACGATCATGGTCGGCACGCCTGTGATTTCGTATTTCTTCGCCAGTTCGCGGGCCTTCTTGATCTGGCCCTGGATGGCAAAGGAGTCGAACGTGGCGAGGAACTTGTCCTTATCGACGCCCTGGGTGGCGAGGAAATCCGCCATCTCTTCTTTCTTGACCAGCTTCTTGCCTTCTTTCTGGATCGCGTTGAATACCGCGGCGTGAACCTGGTGCTCAACGCCCATGGCTTCGAGGGTCAGGAACATCTGGCCGTGGGCGTCCCATGGGCCGCCGAACATCGCGGGGATGCGCACGAAGTTAACGTCCGAAGGCAGTTTCTCGGCCCATGGGTTGATAACCGGCTCAAAAGCGTAGCAATGCGGGCAGCCGTACCAGAACAATTCCACGACTTCGATCTTGCCAGGCGCCGCCACGGGAACGGGGTTGGACAATTCGACATAGGGTGCGGCGGGCTTTTCAGCCGCTTGGGCAGTTACGCCAAACAGGCTGGCGGCGACGAGCGCGGCGCTGATGATCAGATTACGCATGCTTTACTCCTGGACAATGAGGGGACCTCGCGAGACCTGCTTCTAAGACAGACTGTGGCGGGTTCAAGTTCTCTAGTGTAACGGCAGCGGCCACAAAAAAGGGCGGCCAAAGCCACCCTTTTGATGCTCGCATCGACAGATTAATCGAGCGTTAACGTTGCAAGGGATGTACGCCCCTCGCAACACCAGCCAAAGGCCTCAGTGCAGGCCCTGGATGTAGCTGGATACCGCGGCGATATCTTCGTCGCTCAGCTTTTTCGCAATGCTTTGCATCGGCTTGGTATCGCCATCGTTGGTCCGGCCACCTTCTTCTTTGCGGAAGTCGGTCAGTTGCTTGCCGACATACTGGGCATGCTGACCGCCCAAGTGCGGGAAGCCGGCTGCCGCGTTGCCTTTACCGTCAGGCGAATGGCAACCGGTGCAGGCTGCAAGCCCTTTTTCCAGGTTGCCACCGCGAAAGAGCGCTTCACCACGGGCCACAAGCTTCGGATCGGCGGCGCCGACACTGCCCTTCTGGCTGGCGAAATACGCAGAAATGTCCGCCAGGTCCTGATCGCTCAGGTTGGTCAGCAGACCGGTCATTTCCAGCACCGTGCGCTTGCCGGACTTGATGTCGTGCAGTTGCTTGTTCAGGTAACGTTCGCCCTGGCCCGCCAGTTTCGGAAAGTTGGGCGCCATGCTATTGCCATCCGGGCCGTGGCAGGCCCCGCATACAGCCGCTTTCGCCTGACCGGCAGCGGCATCGCCAGCGGCGTGGGCTACGCCGGATATCCCCAAGGTCAACAGCAGACTCACGATCAGTTTGTTCATCAGCTAATCCAACTACGGCTAAGGGTTAAAGAGTTATGGGCCGGGTTCACTCGCTCATCCACTGGATGATGGCTCGGTAATCCTCGGCACTGCAGTCCATGCACAAACCACGCGGCGGCATCGCCTTGAAACCCTGGGTCACGTGTTGCACCAGCGTCTCCATACCTTGCGCCAACCTCGGCGTCCAAGCTTCCTGATCGCCCTTGCGGGGCGCCATGGGGAGTTGGCCGGAATGACAGGCACCACAAACACGGTTGTACACAGCTTCCGGATCCTGTGTAGCCTGAGCGCTGTAAAGCGGCATCAAGACACCGGCAGCTAGCAGCCATTTCGTCATAAAACGACCTTTTCAGGGTTGGGAACGAGCTGCGTTCTAACGCGCAATTTCGGTCGGTCGCTCCCGTGAGCTTCATCCTACGCTGGGACAAAGCGCACACAAAATCTGCGGCATTATATACTGGCGTCACTGAAACGGAAACGACACAGCTTGCCGCGTCCATTCCCGACGCCGCCCACATCGGAAATCCCATGCAACTGAAGAACCCCATCCTTGGCCTGTGCCAACAGTCCACCTTCATGCTCAGCGCCGCCAAAGTCGATCAATGCCCAGACGACGAAGGCTTCGAAGTGGCTTTTGCCGGGCGTTCCAATGCCGGCAAATCCAGCGCGCTGAACACCTTGACCCATGCGAGCCTGGCACGCACCTCGAAAACCCCGGGTCGCACGCAGCTCTTGAACTTCTTCAAACTAGACGATGAACGGCGTTTGGTCGACCTGCCCGGCTACGGTTACGCCAAGGTACCGATCCCACTCAAGCAACACTGGCAGCGCCATCTGGAAGCCTACCTGGGCAGCCGCGAGAGTTTGAAAGGCCTGATCCTGATGATGGATATTCGCCATCCGATGACCGACTTCGACCTGTTGATGCTCGATTGGGCGGTCGCCAGCGGCATGCCGATGCACATCCTGTTGACCAAGGCCGACAAGCTCACCTACGGCGCGGCCAAAAACACTTTGCTTAAAGTGCAGTCGCAAATTCGTAAAGGCTGGGGCGACGCAATCACCATCCAGCTGTTCTCGGCGCCCAAGCGCATGGGCCTGGAAGAAGCCTATACGGTGCTGGCCGACTGGATGGAATTGGCGGACAAGGGCAGCGAAGAAGCCGAATAAGCCAAATCGCAGGCAAAAAAAACCCCGGACTTCTTATGGGGAGGGGGAAGTTCGGGGTCCAAGTTCCGGACCGCTAGGGCGGGGTCCAGATATCTGCCAACACTTAACACAACATAGGAGCATTGAAGGGCTTCACCAGCCATTCAACATCTCTGAGTGGCAATTCATGGGTTTAGTTCAGATTATTTTTGGAAATAGCCGTAGGAATCTTCAGAGCTAATGACGCCGCGCCTGGGTTTTCGGTGACTCCATGTGGCGTGGGTTGGGCTGACAAGTGGCTCCGTAGGAGCTGTCGAGTGCAACGAGGCTGCGATCTTTCCCCTGACGCTTGAATCTCAAGTGAAGGATCAAGATTAAAAGATCGCAGCCTTCGGCAGCTCCTTGGGCACAGGCCAGCGGGAGCAAGCTCCCTCGGAATCAGTGTGCCTCGTCCCAGTTATTGCCCACGCCCACTTCCACCAGCAGCGGCACGTCCAGTGTGGCAGCGGCGCTCATGTGCTGGCGGATTTCCTCGCGCACCTGGTCCACCAGGTCTTCACGCACTTCCAGCACCAGTTCGTCGTGTACCTGCAGGATGACCTTCGCATCCAGCCCGGACGCTGTCAGCCAGCGGTCCACGGCGACCATGGCTTTCTTGATGATGTCGGCCGCCGTGCCCTGCATCGGCGCGTTGATGGCGGTGCGCTCGGCGCCTTTGCGCAGGGCCGGGTTTTTCGCGTTGATGTCCGGCAGGTACAGCCGGCGACCGAAAATGGTTTCGACAAAACCTTGCTCGGCCGCCTGGGCGCGGGTGCGTTCCATGTACGCCAGCACACCCGGGTAGCGGGCGAAGTAGCGGTCGATGTAAGCCTGGGACTGCTTGCGGTCGACGCCGATCTGCTTGGCCAGGCCGAACGCGCTCATGCCGTAGATCAAGCCGAAGTTGATCGCCTTGGCGCTGCGGCGCTGGTCCTGGGTGACGGCCTCCAGCTCGACGCCGAAAACCTCGGCAGCGGTGGCCCGGTGCACATCCAGGTTATGGCGAAACGCGTAAAGCAGGCCTTCGTCCTTGGCCAGGTGCGCCATGATCCGCAGTTCGATCTGCGAGTAGTCCGCTGCCAACAGCTTGTAGCCTTTCGGCGCGATGAAAGCCTGGCGGATGCGTCGGCCTTCGGCCGTGCGGATCGGAATGTTCTGCAGGTTCGGGTCAATGGACGACAGACGCCCGGTCGCGGCGACGGCCTGTTGATAATTGGTATGGACGCGACCGGTGCGGCTGTTGATTTGTTCCGGCAGGCGATCGGTGTAAGTGCTCTTAAGCTTGCTCAGCGAGCGGTACTGCATCAGCACTTTGGGCAGCGGGTAATCCTGCTCCGCCAGCTCGGCGAGCACCGCTTCGGCGGTGGACGCCTGGCCCTTGGCGGTTTTGCTGAGCACCGGCAAGCCGAGTTTTTCGTACAGGATCACACCCAATTGCTTCGGCGAGCCCAGGTTGAATTCCTCGCCAGCGATAGCAAACGCCTCACGTTCCAGCGCCACCAATTTCTCGCCCAACTCGACACTCTGTACGCCCAGCAGGTTGGCATCGACCAACGCCCCCTGGCGCTCGATGCGCGCCAGGACCGGCATCAGCGGCATTTCGATGTCGTTGAGCACCGTGCCCAGGCTTGGCGTGGCAGCCAGCTTTTCCTGCAGGGCCTGGTGCAGGCGGAAGGCCACGTCGGCGTCTTCGGCGGCGTAAGGACCAGCCAATTCCAGGGAGATCTGGTCGAAGGTCAACTGCTTGACCCCTTTACCCGCGATGTCCTGGAAATCGGTCTTGCTTTGGCCCAGGTACTTGAGCGCCAGGCTGTCCATGTCGTGGCGGGTCGCGGTGGAGTCCAGCACATAGGATTCAAGCATGGTGTCGAAAGCGATGCCCTGGACCAGGATGCCGTTGTTCTGATCGCCACCAATAGCGCAGTTGGCCAGTATGTTGGTTTCAAACTTGGCGTGCTGGCCAAGCTTGAGCTTGTTCGGGTTTTCCAGCAGCGGCTTGAGCGCCTTGAGCACCGTGTCGCGGTCCAGTTGCTCCGGCACGCCCATGTAGGAATGGGTCAGCGGGATGTAGGCCGCCTCGAAAGGCGCCACGGCGAACGACAAGCCGACGAGTTGCGAATGCTGGGCATCGCCGCCGTTGGTTTCGGCGACGAAGGCAAACAGCGGCGCTTTGTCCAGTTTCGTCAGCCACGCCTCGAAGCGCGCCTGATCAAGGATGACCTCGTACTTGGCCTCGGCAGCATCGGACTGTTCTTCGGCAACTTCGACGATCTCCTGGCCGGCACGCTTGGCGTCCCGCTGGTTGTCTTCGAACCAGCTTTTGAACTCCAACAGCGTGTACAGCTCGGCGAGTTTCTCGTGATCCGGTTGGCCCATTTGCAAGTCATCGAGGCCGACATCCAACGGTACGTCGATCTTGATGGTCGCCAGTTCGTAGGAAAGCAACGCCATTTCCTTGTGCGCTTCGAGCTTGGCGGCCAGGGTCTTGGCGCCACGGATCGGCAAGGTGGCGACGATGTCCAGTTGCGCATACAGCTCGGTCAGGCCGCCATTGACGCCTACCAGCAGGCCGGAAGCGGTCTTCGGTCCGATCCCCGGAACGCCTGGGATGTTGTCGGACGAATCGCCCATCAATGCCAGGTAATCGATGATCTGCTCGGGAGCGACGCCAAACTTCTCCTTCACGCCAGCCACGTCCAGGGCGCTACCGGTCATGGTATTGACCAAGGTAATGTGCCCGTCGACCAATTGCGCCATGTCCTTGTCGCCGGTGGAGATCACCACCGGACGGTCGGCCGCCGCGCTGCTGCGGGCCAGGGTGCCGATCACGTCATCGGCTTCGACGTTGTCCACGCACAGCAGCGGGAAGCCCAGGGCCTTGACGCTGGCATGCAGCGGCTCGATCTGCACGCGCATGTCGTCGGGCATGCTCGGGCGGTTGGCCTTGTATTCGGCGTACAGCTCATCGCGAAAAGTCCCACCCTTGGCGTCGAAGACCACGGCGAACGGACTCTCTGGATACTGCTTGCGCAGGCTCTTGAGCATGTTCAGCACGCCCTTGACCGCACCGGTCGGCAGGCCTTTGGACGTGGTCAGCGGTGGCAGCGCATGAAAGGCGCGGTACAGATAAGAAGAACCGTCCACCAGGACGAGGGGGGCTTGGCTCATGAGCAGGATCAACCTTTTCGGCGGGTCCGGGGCTAGAATAGCGGGACCGTTGACGACAAAGGGACAAGGTTATCATGCGTACACTCAATCGCCTGTTACTGGCTGGCTTGTTTGCAATCACCCCGTTAGCCGTCATGGCGGCGGACGACGCACCCTCGGCGGACCCGGACGTCACCATCCGCACCGAAGGTGACAGAACCATTCAGGAGTATCGGCAAAACGGCTTTCTGTACGCGATCAAGGTCACGCCCAAGCACGGCAAGCCTTATTTCCTGGTGCGTGCCGACGGCACTGATGCAAACTTTATCCGCTCGGACCAGCCGGATATGCTGATTCCGTCGTGGAAAATCTTTGAGTGGTAATACCGCTCTGCACTTTAACCGGCGCCCACTGAAGGGCGCCCGTACTGGCAGTTTTAACCATGTCTGTGTTCACCCCCTTGGCTCGGCCCGAGCTGGAAACCTTTCTCGCCCCTTACGGGCTTGGCCGCCTGCTTGATTTCCAGGGGATCGCCGCCGGCAGCGAAAACACCAATTTCTTTATCAGCCTGGAGCAGGGCGAATTCGTCCTGACCTTGGTCGAGCGTGGCCCGGTGCAGGAAATGCCGTTCTTCATCGAACTGCTGGACGTGCTGCATGACGCCAACTTGCCGGTGCCTTACGCCTTGCGCACCACCGACGGCGTCGCGCTGCGGGAACTGGCGGGCAAGCCGGCGCTGTTGCAACCGCGCCTGGCCGGCAAGCACATCAAGCAGGCCAACACCCAGCACTGCGCCCAGGTCGGCGAGTTGCTGGCGCATCTGCACCTGGCGACCCAAGGCAACATGATCAAACGCAAGACCGATCGCGGCCTGGACTGGATGCAGGAGGAGGGCACCAAGCTGCTCTCGCACCTCGACGCCGAGCCGCGTCGGCTGCTTGAGGCGGCGCTGAATGAGATCTCGTTGCAGAAAATCGGCATCCTGGCGCTACCGCGCGCCAACATCCATGCCGATCTGTTCCGCGACAATGCGATGTTCGAAGGCACGCACCTGACCGGGCTGATCGACTTCTACAACGCCTGCTCCGGGCCGATGCTGTATGACGTGGCCATTGCCTTGAATGACTGGTGCTCGGGCGACGACGGCGTGCTCGATGGCGCCAGGGCGCGAGCGTTGCTGGGCGCTTATGCGGCGCTACGACCGTTTACCGCCGCAGAGGCGCAACTGTGGCCCACCATGCTACGCGTGGCGTGCGTGCGGTTCTGGCTGTCGCGGTTGATCGCTGCTGAATCGTTTGCCGGGCAGGATGTGTTGATCCACGACCCGATGGAGTTCCAGCAGCGTTTGGCGCAGCGGCAGACAGTCCATGCTGTGTTGCCTTTCGCCCTGTAAACAGCATCGCGGGCAAGTCCTGCTCCCACAGCAGTAAGCGACTCGTCCTGTGGCAGCAAGGCTTGCCCCGCGATGAAGGCGATGAGATTTTCCAGAAATCGAGTCGCCTATGTCGCGAGCAAGCTTTGCTCCCACCGTTTGCGGTGGAGTTACAACGACTCCAGGCACCCCGCCAACTCATTCCCCAACGTCTCCAGCAACTGCTCATACCCCTGCGCCGTCGCCGGGGTATAGCCGCCCAGTGCATCGAGCTCCGCCAGCTTCACCGGCAACCCGGCCACCAGGGTTTCGGCCAGGCGCGGACGCAGGGGCGGTTCGCTGAAGACGCAGGTCTTGCCCACAGCCTGCAAGCGCGTGCGCATTGCCGCCACATGCCGGGCACCGGGCTGGACTTCGGCAGCCACGGCGAACACCCCGGCGTGCTTGAGGCCGTAGTTGTCTTCGAAATAGTCGAACGCTTCGTGGAACACGAAGTACGGCTTGCCCGCGATCCCGGCCAGACGCGCCTTGAGGCGCGTATCCAAGGCATCGAGACGCTGGTTGAAGCCCTTGAGGTTGCTTTGATAGCGCGCCGCGTTGGCCGGATCCGCCGCGCTCAGGTCCGCCGCCATTTTGGCCGCAATCACCCGCGCATTGAGCGGCGAGAGCCACAGGTGGGCATCCACGGTGCCGGGGCGATGGTCGTGATCGTGTTCATCGCCGTCATGCTCATCATCCTCATGGGACGCGCTGTCCTGGGCGAAATGACGCAACTTGAGCCCGGGCAAATCCTGCACCGCCACGGAAGGCTGCGTACGACCGTTGAGCACACGCGGCAAAAAGCCTTCCATATCGGGGCCGATCCAATACAGCAGGTCCACCGACTGCACCTTGCGTACATCCGATGGCCGCAACGCATAGTGATGCGGCGAAGCCCCTGGCGGCAGCAATACTTGCGGAACGGCCACGCCGTCCTGTATGGCGGCGGCAATCAGTTGCAGCGGCTTGATGCTGGTGAGCACCTTGACGTCGGCCTGGGCCGAGCCAATCAGCAGAAAACTTGCGACAAAAGCGACAAAGAGCGAGAAAAATCGAGACACGATGGCCACTCGTAGAGGCGAGAACGGGTAACATAATAACGTCTCTCACTAAACTCGTCGCTGCCCATGCCTATTACACCCCTTGCCAGTCGTCCCCACGATCACTCCCACTGCGTGCACAGCGCGCTGTCCGAGGCCGACGCCATCTGCGCGCGCCAAGGGTTGCGCCTGACCGCCTTGCGTCGGCGCGTGCTGGAATTGGTCTGGCAAAGCCACAAGCCACTGGGCGCCTACGACATCCTCGCGGTGCTCAGCGAACAGGACGGCCGCCGCGCCGCGCCGCCGACGGTCTACCGAGCGCTGGACTTCCTCTTGGAAAACGGCCTGGTCCATCGCATTTCATCGTTGAACGCCTTCGTCGGCTGCAACCATCCGGAGCACGCCCACCAAGGCCAGTTCCTGATCTGCCGCGAATGCCACGCTGCCATCGAGCTGGAACAGAAATCCATCAGCGATGCCATCATCGCCAGCGCCAAGGAGGTCGGCTTCGTGGTCGACACCCAAACCGTCGAGGTGGTCGGTCTCTGCTCCGGCTGCCAGGGGGCCTGATGAGCAATGCGTTGATCCGCCTCGAACAGGTGGCCGTGACGTTCGCCGGGCAGAGCGTGCTGGACAACATCCACCTCAGCGTCGAACCGGGGCAGATCGTGACCTTGATCGGCCCCAACGGCGCCGGCAAGACCACCCTGGTGCGCGCCGTGCTGGGCTTACTCAAGCCCGACAGCGGCAGCGTCTGGCGCAAGCCCAGGTTGCGCGTCGGTTACATGCCGCAAAAACTCCACGTAGATCCCACGCTGCCACTGTCGGTGCTGCGCTTCCTGCGTCTGGTGCCAGGTGTGGACCGCGCCCGCGCCTTGGCCGCGCTCAAAGAAGTCGGTGCCGAACAGGTGATCGACAGCCCGGTGCAAAGTGTCTCCGGTGGCGAGATGCAGCGCGTATTGCTGGCCCGCGCCCTGCTGCGCGAGCCTGAACTGCTGGTGCTCGACGAGCCGGTGCAAGGGGTCGATGTGGCGGGCCAGGCCGAGCTGTACAGTCTGATCACGCGCCTGCGCGACCGCCACGGCTGCGGCGTGCTGATGGTGTCCCACGATTTGCACCTGGTGATGAGCACCACCGACCAGGTGGTCTGCCTCAACCGCCATGTCTGCTGTTCCGGGCATCCCGAGCAAGTCAGCGGCGATCCGGCCTTCGTCGAGTTGTTCGGCAAAAACGCGCAAAGCCTGGCGATTTATCACCACCACCATGACCACGCCCATGATCTGCATGGTTCGGTGGTCAGCGCCCCTTCTGCTTCCAATCATGTTCATGGAGATGGCTGCAAGCATGGCTGATTTTCTGTTGTACGCCCTGCTCGCAGGCTTGGCACTCGCCCTAGTAGCCGGTCCCCTGGGTTCGTTCGTGGTCTGGCGGCGCATGGCCTATTTCGGCGATACCTTATCCCACGCGGCGTTGCTCGGCGTGGCCTTGGGTTTTTTGCTGGACGTCAGCCCGGCGGTGGCGGTGACCGTTGGTTGCCTGTTGCTGGCCCTGGTGCTGGTGACTTTGCAACACCGCCAACCGCTGGCGTCCGACACGCTGTTGGGCATTTTGGCACCGAGCACCCTATCCCTCGGGCTGGTGGTACTAAGCTTCATGCATGACGTGCGGATTGACCTGATGGCCTATCTGTTCGGCGACCTGTTAGCGATCAGTCCGACTGACCTGTCGTGGATCCTTGGCGGTAGCGCGGCGGTGCTGCTGTTGCTGGTGGCACTCTGGCGCCCCTTGCTGGCCGTCACCGTGCACGAGGAACTGGCCCGGGTCGAAGGCCTGCCCGTGCTGGGTTTGCGCCTGGCGCTGATGCTACTGATTGCGGTGGTCATCGCCGTGGCGATGAAAATCGTCGGGGTGTTGCTGATTACTTCATTGCTGATCATCCCGGCGGCTGCGGCACAGCGTCACGCTCGCTCCCCTGAGCAAATGGCCTTGGGCGCGAGCCTGCTGGGTATGCTCGCGGTGTGTGGTGGACTGGCACTTTCCTGGTTCAAAGACACCCCGGCCGGCCCGTCGATCGTGGTCAGCGCCGCCGCGCTGTTTCTGCTGAGTTTTGTCCTGCCTCGTCGAGGGGTGTAGACTTGCTCGCTTTTTGCGCAAATAGAGAGTCGCAGGAATGAAGCCGTTCACCTCCCGTTATCTGCTCCTTGTCGCATTTTCCCTGCTGCTGGGCGCCTGCCAGAGTACACCGCCGGTCACCCAGGCCCTCGATACGCGGGGCCCGGCCATCGCGCAGTTCGAGCAAAGCCTGGCCAGCAATGAACTGGCCACCGCCGAAAACCAGCTGGCCGCCTTGCAAGCCCAGTCGCCCGCAGATCGGTCGCTGGAACCCTACCAGCGGCAACTGGCCGAGGCGTATTTGCGCCGCAGCCAGATCGATCTGCAAAAAGGTGACGTCAACGCCGCCGCCGCCGCCCTGAGCCGGGCCCGAGCGCTGATGCCCAAGGCCCCAGCCCTCACCGGCGAGGTCAATAGCGCCATTGCCGAAGCCCGCAAGGCCGACCTGGATAAAGCCGAGGCCGACCTCAAGGCCGCCGAAGCCAAACCGGTCGCCAAAGTGATCGACCCCAGCGCACCCAGCACCACGGTTGCGCTAAACCTCGCCGATATACAGCAAATGCGTCGACAACTGGATGCCATCGCCGCCGACGTGGTGAATTATCAGTGTGACGTCAGCATCCAGGCGCCGCGTACTGATGATTATCCTTGGTTGGCGACGTTGCTGAGCAAGCGGGTCAAGAAACTCGACCCGGGGTTTGATTTGAAGCTGCAGAAGCAGATTCTGCGCAGTGTGCCGGCGCAGATGGTGCTGACACCGCGTAAGCCTTAAAAGCATCGCGAGCAAACTCGCTCCCACATGCGGTTTAGTGATCGATACCTAACCCTGTGGGAGCCAGCCTGCTCGCGATAGTGCCCTACCAGACAACAAATCTCCTTAGGCCGGAACCGCCTTGGCCTTAGCCTCCCGCGCCCAAACCCGATGCTGAGCAATCGCCGCAAAAAACCGCGAAAAACCGCTCGCATCCGCATCTTCGATCAACCCCGCATCCACCTCCAGCTTCAACTCCACCAACAACTGCCGGGCTTCACCATGAAGCCCAATGGCTTTCAGATGCTTATAGGCCTCCAGCACGTAATGCAACGCCACGCCGTCGCGACTCAAGGCCTTGATCGACTCCGCGCCACCGGGCACGAACACCGCGTCAAAGGCAATCGACGGCAAGCCTTCCATGGACGCATCCACCCCCAGCGTTTTCCCATCGGCCGTGGTCACCGGTGCGGAGGTCGGCCCCAACACTTTGGCGTGGGCGCCCTCGGCCTTCAGGGCCTTCTTGAGCGCATCAATGATCGCCCCATCGACACCGTTAGCCACCAACACCGCCACTTTCCGCGTCTTGATATCGCCGGATAGCAGGTTCGCCTGGCTCAAGGCCGGGGATTGCTCCAGCGAGGGCGTTGGCACATCGACAGTACCGGCGGTGGGTGCCGGCAGCCCCATGTTCTTGGCGACTCGCCCGGCCAGCTCCAAGTCGATGTTGGCGAGGATCTCATTGACCTGCCGCGCCCGGATGAACTCCCGCTCCACCTTGCCCAGCTCGAAGCTGTAGGCGGCGATGATGTGCTCCTGCTCATGAGGGCTCATGCTCTTGTAGAACAACCGCGCCTGGGAAAAATGATCACCGAACGAATCGCTGCGTTGGCGGATCTTGAAGGCGTCGATGCGCTCTGGATAACTTTCAAAGCCGCCGTCCTCCGGGCCAGGCGGGGCTTCCTTCGGCCAGCCGCTGTCGATGGAGTTCGGCTCGTAGGACGCACGCCCTTTGTCGATGGTGGTGCGGTGCATCGCATCGCGCTGGCCGTTGTGTACCGGCGTGAGCGCCCGGTTGATCGGCAGCTCATGAAAATTCGGCCCACCGAGTCGGCTGATCTGCGTATCGGTGTAGGAAAACAGCCGCCCTTGCAGCAACGGGTCATTGGAAAAGTCGATGCCCGGCACGATGTGCCCGGGGCAGAACGCAACTTGCTCGACTTCGGCGAAGAAATTGTCCGGGTTGCGGTTCAGCACCATCTTGCCCAGGGGCGTGATGGGCACCAGCTCTTCAGGAATGATCTTGGTCGGGTCGAGCAGGTCGAAGTCGAATTGATGCTCGTCTTCCTCGGCGACGACTTGTACGCCAAATTCCCATTCCGGGTAGTCCCCCATCTCGATCGATTCCCAGAGATCGCGACGGTGGTAGTCCGTATCTTTACCCGCCAGTTTCTGGGCTTCGTCCCATACCAACGAGCAGGTGCCGACGGTAGGGCGCCAGTGGAATTTGACGAAGCTGCTTTTGCCTTCGGCGTTGATCATGCGGAAGGTGTGCACACCAAAACCCTGCATCGCACGTAGGCTTTTTGGAATGGCCCGGTCAGACATCGCCCAGATCACCATGTGGGCCGACTCCGGCACCAGCGAGACGAAATCCCAGAACGTGTCGTGGGCCGAGCCGCCCGTAGGAATTTCGTTATGGGGCTCGGGTTTTACCGCGTGGACAAAGTCCGGAAATTTCACCGCGTCCTGAATGAAAAATACCGGCATGTTGTTGCCCACCAGGTCGAAGTTGCCTTCATCGGTGAAGAACTTCACCGCAAAGCCACGCACGTCCCGCACGGTGTCGCCGGAGCCGCGTGGGCCTTGCACAGTGGAAAAACGCACGAACACCGGAGTTTTCTTGCTTGGATCTTGTAGGAAACCGGCCTTGGTCAATGCCGAATGCGCATCGTAGCTCTGAAAATAACCATGGGCGCCAGTCCCGCGGGCGTGGACGATGCGCTCCGGGATACGCTCATGGTCAAAGTGCGTGATTTTTTCACGCATGATGAAGTCTTCCAGCAGCGAAGGGCCGCGGGGGCCGGCGCGCAGGGTGTTCTGGTTATCGGCGATCTTCACCCCCTGGTTGGTGCGCAACGCCTGTTCGGTGGCGTCGCAACGAAACTGTTCCAGGTTCTCGAGCTTGGCGTTGGTGTTGCCGCGATCCAGCGTGTCGGTACCGGCCAGATGGCTCTTGTTGACCGTGGGCTTTTGGGTACTCATCAGGCATGACTCCTCTTTGCGTTCCTCGCCGTGGCCAGGAATCTGAGTTCGATGCCGCAGGTGTATGACCCGGGCATTTCGAGTGACTTAATGAGTGACCGATGCTGTTTGGCCGTGTTCCTTTTTTATGGCCATTGATCGCGTTATTGCCAAATGACAGGTCTGATCGCAAATAAATGCTAAGAACCTCTATACGGACAGGCTAAAATGCGCGCCCGGCTAACCGCTGATCCTTTTCCAACGCGCCCCACAAGGTTCGCTACGTGATTGAGTTTCAAGATGTCCATAAAACCTACCGAGTCGCCGGTAGGGATATCCCCGCCCTGCATCCGACCAGTCTGACGATTGAGAACGGTCAGGTCTTCGGCCTGATTGGCCATTCCGGTGCGGGAAAAAGTACCCTGCTGCGCCTGATCAATCGCCTGGAAGATTCCACTGGCGGCAAGATCATCGTCGACGGCGAGGAAGTCACCGCCCTCGACGCCAGCGGCCTGCGGCGCTTGCGCCAGCAAGTCGGGATGATTTTCCAGCACTTCAACCTGCTGGCGTCCAAGACCGTGGCCGACAACGTGGCGCTGCCGCTTACGCTGGCCGGCGAATTGTCCCGCAGCGAAATCGACCAGCGCGTCGCCGAGTTGCTGGCGCGGGTGGGCTTGTCCGACCACGCCCGCAAATACCCGGCGCAACTGTCCGGCGGCCAGAAGCAGCGCGTCGGTATCGCCCGCGCCCTGGCGACCAAACCCAAGATCCTGCTGTGCGACGAGGCCACCAGCGCCCTCGACCCCCAGACCACCGCCTCGGTGCTGCAACTATTGGCGGAAATCAATCGCGAACTGAAGCTGACCATCGTGCTGATCACCCATGAAATGGACGTGATCCGCCGCGTCTGCGATCAAGTGGCCGTGATGGACGCCGGCGTGATCGTCGAGCAAGGCCCGGTGGCCCAGGTGTTCCTGCACCCCAAGCACCCCACCACCAAGCGTTTCGTCCAGGAAGACGAGCAGATCGACGAAAGCGAACAGCGCGACGACTTCGCTCACGTTCCCGGGCGCATCGTGCGTCTGACGTTCCAGGGCGACGCGACCTACGCGCCATTGCTCGGCACCGTCGCCCGGGAAACCGGCGTGGACTACAGCATCCTGGCCGGCCGTATCGACCGCATCAAAGACACCCCCTACGGGCAACTGACCCTCGCCATCACCGGCGGTGACATGGAGGCCGCGTTCGCCCACTTCACCGCGGCCGATGTCCACATGGAGGTGCTGCGCTAATGGAACTGTTGAATTCGTTTTTCTCCAACATCGACTGGCTGGAAATCTGGCTGGCGACGGGCGACACCTTCCTGATGCTGTTCGGTTCGCTGTTGTTCACCGTGCTGCTCGGCCTGCCGCTGGGCGTGCTGCTGTTTTTGTGCAGCCCGCGCCAGTTACTCGAAGCCCGGGGCGTTTATGCGCTGCTGTCGCTGATCGTGAACATCCTGCGTTCGCTGCCGTTCATCATCCTGTTGATCGTGATGATCCCGTTCACGGTATTGATCACCGGCACCTCCCTGGGCGTGGCCGGCGCGATTCCACCACTGGTGGTCGGCGCCACACCGTTCTTCGCTCGCTTGGTGGAAACCGCCCTGCGCGAAGTCGACCGCGGCATCATCGAAGCCACCCAGGCCATGGGCGCGACCACGCGGCAGATCATCGTCAACGCCTTGCTGCCAGAAGCCCGTCCGGGCATTTTTGCAGCGATTACAGTGACAGCGATTACGCTGGTGTCCTACACGGCCATGGCCGGTGTGGTCGGCGCCGGTGGTTTGGGCGACCTGGCAATCCGCTTCGGCTACCAGCGTTTCCAGACCGACGTTATGGTGGTCACGGTGGTGTTGCTGCTGGTGCTGGTGCAGGTCCTGCAAACCGTGGGCGACAAGTTGGTTGTGCATTTTTCTAGAAAATAAGGCCTCGCGGCCAATAAACCATGAGCCGGCCATTCGCTGGCAGGCGCCAAGAGCAGGCGCCGCAAGCGGGCACTCAAAAGGAGTTAGCTGAATGAAGAAACTACTGGTTGCCTTCGCTGCCGCCGCAGCGTTTTCCGCCCACGCCGCCGACACCCTGACCGTCGCGGCCAGCCCGGTCCCGCACGCGGAAATCCTCGAATTCGTCAAACCGGCATTGGCCAAAGAAGGCGTGGACCTCAAGGTCAAAGTCTTCACCGACTACATCCAGCCGAACGTACAAGTTGCGGAAAAGCGCCTGGACGCCAACTTCTTCCAGCACCAGCCGTACCTGGATGAGTTCAACAAAGCCAAGCGCACGCACCTGGTGAGCGTGGCCGGTGTGCACCTGGAACCACTGGGCGCGTACTCCAGCAAGTACAAGGCACTGACAGAACTGCCGGGCGGCGCCAACGTGGTGATCCCGAACGACGCCACCAACGGTGGCCGTGCGCTGTTGCTGCTGGCTAAGGCTGGGGTGATCAAGTTGAAGGATTCGAACAACATCCTGTCGACCGTCAAGGACATCACCGAGAACCCGAAGGATCTGAAATTCCGTGAACTGGAAGCAGCGACCATTCCGCGGGTGCTGACTCAGGTGGACCTGGCGTTGATCAATACCAACTATGCGCTGGAAGCCAAGCTTGATCCTTCCAAGGATGCGCTGGTGATCGAAGGTAACGACTCGCCTTATGTGAACATCCTGGTGGCCCGTCCGGACGACAAGGACAGTGCGGCGATGAAGAAGCTGGTGGCTGCGTTGCACAGCCCGGAAGTGAAGGCTTTTATTCTTGAGAAGTACAAAGGCGCGGTTTTGCCGGCGTTTTGATCTGATCGGGTGGTGAAAAAAACGGGGCTGCGTGGGAATGCAGGCCCGTTTTTTTATGCTCGGAAATGTGCGGCGTCACGGAAAGGTCCGCAAGATCACGGGCTAACGCGGATCAACGTTATCCAACACCCGATTCGCCAGCAATGAACTCAATTCGATCAATTGCTGGATGCCGAGAAGGATGTGACGACGCGGACCTTCCAGGTCGAAAGCCAGGTTGCTGACCATCGCGTCGGCTGCCGCCAGGGTTTCGCTTAGGTTGGCGAGGAGGGATTCGTTGTCGGCGTTTTTTGCGACGGTGAAGAGCTGGCCCGGTTGGGACCCATCTTCGGACTTTTCCGGTTTTGGTAGCAGGTAGTAATCCAAGGCGCGATTGGTGGCTTCGTCGTGTTTCTTGGCTTTGGATTTGGTTCGCGGGGAAGCTTGGTCCGCCTCTGGCGGATTCGGTGTAGGTTTAATCATGTGCTTAAGTCCTATAGGTGAAGCCGCAACCCTCTAGCTACTAAACAAGGGGTGGCAGCTGTACGCAGGTTAGTAGACCGGGGACTTAGCAAGCCGGCGCGCCCGAGAGCGCCCTGCGCACAACCGCCATCAAATACAGGCATGGAGATACCTGACTGATAGAGCTTTGCACCTTACTAAATACCTCGGGCTACTAAACCCGACCACTGATGGGCAGTGGCAGGGAAACGATAGAACCCAGGGACAAGGCGCACAAGCGGGCGGATTCTGGCGTAGTTGTAGGCAATGGCGCAAGGATGTGTAGCTTGAGGGAAGGATCACGCCAGCGGAATAAACAGGGCTTATTTTGGCCCGTAAATTGGGGCTAGACGGGTTTTCGGTTAGGGTTTGAAGTGGATGATGCGGCTTAGTCTGTAGGCATTTTTCGGGGAGGGTGGGGGGCTGCTTTGCTGCCCAGCGGGAGCAAGCTCTCATGGAACAAATTGCAACCATGTGATTTTTAAGGCTGGAAATACATGTCGATCGTTCCCACGCTCCTGCGTGGGAATGTCGCCAGGGACGCTCCGCGTTCCGCTTCTGGAAGGTGACGCAGAGCGTCACGGGATGCATTCCCACGCAGAGCGTGGGAACGATCAAAAACGCAAGCACTTGATTTTCTATAACAAATTCCAGGTCAAGGCTGCACGGTAGCGAGAATGTTCAATTTCCACTGAAAATGTGGTTGCCCAGAATCTATGGCCAACTATCAGACCGCCTTCGCGAGCAGGCTCGCTCCCACAATTGGACCGGAGTACGACCGGAAGAGCCAGGTCGGCTATGAGGCCGCCTCGCGACGGACGTTGATCTCGGCGCCCCGTTAACCACGATGGCCGAACGCAGGTATTGCGCAGTGGGCCCACGGAGCAATGCCTTCGTTCGGGCATGCCGAGCCTAAGCGAGGCACCAAGTGGTGGGGCAAAGCGCTTTTGGTTACTTTTGGCGCTCTTCCAAAAGTGACCCGCCGTCAGGGCGGAACCCTAAGTGGCCGTTACCGCAGCGATGGATATGTACTCGGCCATAATCCTGGCCAACCGTCAGACTGACTTCGTGCGCAAGCTCCTATTCAAAAACTCAGGTATCTGATCTTCTAAATAGATTCCAAGGCGCAGGCTACACAGTGGCGAAAGGGTTCACTCTCCTATACGTGGTCACAGCATGCTATGCCAACAACGACTCCACGCCGATACCGTGTGGGCCGCTCTCCCTCTCGGGTGCGAACACGCCAGTGATAACTGCGGCCTCTGTCCTGCGCGCACCTCCTATCTGAGGCCGAATAATTGTTTGCTGCGCGACAGCGCAGCGTCGAAGACTCGGCGGGAACGACCACCACAGCAATCACTCCCACCCCCTATCAACATTTGCCCATTGTTCGGGCCGAATGAACCCTAGGATCTGCTTCATTGTTCTACAACCCGCATGATAAATTCCCCGCCGCGTCCTCTAATGAGTAGAGGGCATTCAGGGAGAGAAGTAAGTGATCAAGTCTTTGTTGGTTGGGGCATTGCTGGCAATGGCATCAGCATCGGCATCTGCGATGAGTTGCGATAACCCTAGAAACGCCTATGACAAAACCTATTGCGCGTCGCTGAAAATGGTTCAGTCGGATCAGGACATCAATGATCAATACAAGAAGACGATGAGTGCGCTGAACCCGGATCAAAAGAAAAAGGTGAAAACCGCTCAAATCCAGTGGATCAAAATTCGCGACAACGCCTGTTCCAACAATGGTCTGCTTTACCTGAACTGCGCCAACGAGAAGACCGAGGCGCGTATCGTCATACTCAAAGCTATCGAGCGCGAGTGCCGTGCTGCCGGTTGCGACGACGCTAAGCTGTCGCAAGTCGAGTAACCCGTAAACAATCAGCACGTCGGGCTTGCAGTCGTCCCCCCCAAAAAACCCGACGTAAAGCGTCGGGTTTTTCTTGGCCGGGCTCACCCGCTATCGCGGCTCAACGCTATCCAACACCCGATTCGCCAGCAACGAACTCAATTCGCACTTGCCCCTTTTTTCATGCCCGCTTGCATCCTGGAGTGCCAGGCTCGCAGCGCCACGCACTCTTCAGGCACGGGAGTTGCAAAAGCGAGATGAAGATCCCAGCGACGCTTCGCTAAATCCCCTCGTCACAGTAATTCAGTTGTTTACGCTGATAGCAGGGTGCCACAATCGTTTTTTGTTGCGTCATAACCAGGTGGTTCAAATGCATGGCCCAAGATTGCGCAATGGCCAGGATTTTGTAATAGCCGAGCAAGTGCGCACCGACCGCTTGCAGCAACTGTTTCGCCAATCCGTTTCTGCGGTTTTGGGCAGTTACCTTGCGGCCATCATACTGAGTTGGCTGTGTTGGGATCGGTTTGAGCACAGCGCTATTTTTTGGTGGCTGGCCATCCTGAGCGCATCGACGCTATTGCGTATCGCGATGTTCGTTGCCTATTTTCGCAGCGACGAACGTCAGCGCACACCTGAACATTGGGAGCGCAAATACTGGGTCACGCTGGTGCTATCCGCCAGCATCTGGGGCGGCGGGGCGTTCGTTCTCATGCCGGCGGACGATCTGTTGTCACAGGCGTTGGTCATGCTCTTTACGGTCGGCATGTCCGTCAGCGCGGTCTCCTGCTACTCGGCTTACCGCGATATGACACTGGTCTCCATTGGCGTGGTGTTGTTGCCGTGCACGATATGGCTGCTGTTTCAGCCGTCCCCGATTCAAGTCGGCATGGCACTTTCGATTTTGGTGTTCGCGGCATTTGCGGCCCGCGCCACGCACAAAATGTCCCAGGCACTGGAGATCGCCTTTCGACTCACCCGTGAAATGGAACAGGCAAACAGTATTTCAACCCGCGCCGCTCAAACCGATGAACTGACCGGCCTGAAGAGTCGACGGGCTTTTTTCGAGCATGCCCAGCAGCTCTACGACGAATGTCAAAGCAACCAGTTGGGGTTGTGCGCGGTCATGTTGGACATGGACCACTTCAAGCACATCAACGACACCTACGGCCATCAGGTCGGGGATCAGGTTTTGCGCCAGATGGGAGGAGTCATCAGTTCGTCGTTTCGGGCAACGGATATTCACGGGCGGCTAGGTGGCGAAGAGTTCGCCATTCTGCTTCCGGATACCTCCATCGAAGTCGCTACCCAGATTGCAGAACAGCTCGTCGATACGATTGCGGGTTTGATGATCGAGCCTGTTCACTGCATATCAGCCAGCCTCGGCGTCGCGTCGACGAAAGCCTGCAATAAGGATCTTCACAGCTTGATGAACGATGCGGATAAAGCCCTGTATCGGGCGAAGGCGTTGGGGCGTAATCGAGTGGCTGTTGCTTAGTCGGGTTGGCTTTGCCCAGCGCGAAACCAAAAAAAACCGCCAATTCGGCGGTTTTTTTGTATCAGCAGAAAATCAGGTTCGGGCACCAGCCATTCGGCCAACGGGCTCAAGCTCCTTACCTTTGGCGAGGCTTACCGACAAGAATTGGCGCTCAATAGTGGTCGCGCAGCCAGCCAGACGGCGGGCTTCTGCTTGGTACTGAGCTGCAAGCAATGGCTTTGGAGTGCGCCTGGAAGCCTTCAGGGAAAACTCACAATAGAATTGGGGTTCAGGCTAATAGATGATCATGTTGGCGACTTCCTCGACGCGCGCCGCGCGCTGGATGCCAGAGCAAGTGCGATATTTCTGACTGGACGGCAATCCGACGGATCTAGGGATGACTTTGCCATCCCAACGTCGCCGATATCGCAGGCCTTTAATCATGGACACGATTGAGGCTTTGCGCCTCGTGATCAATCAACCATCAAGAAGCCGACCACACCGCCAGCTCATAGCCATCCGGGTCGATAAAGTGGAAACGTCGGCCACCCGGGAACGCGAACACTTCACGGCTGATGGTCGCTCCTGTGGCCTGGAGCCTGAGTTGGGTAGCCTCAAGGTCATCCGCGTACAAGATGATCAACGGGCCGCCCGGGCGCACCGTTTCGCCGGTCGTGAAGCCACCGGTTAGGCGACCGTCGCTGAATTCGGTATAGGTCGGGCCATAGTCGACGAAACTCCAGCCGAATACGCTTGCATAGAAGGCTTTGCTGCGGGCGATGTCGCTGACATTGAACTCGATGTTATCGATCTGACGGTCTTTATCTTGAATGCCCATTGACGCTTCCTTGGCTGATTTGGGAGTAAGCGAGCTTAGGCCATTTACCCCTCCCGAGCTTGGAAAAATCGATCCGGACGACAGGGGTTGAGGGCGGAGCAAGCCTTGTCGCTGAGGATTTCTTCGCTGGCAAGACGACCCACAATCGCCGCCAGGGTTACGCCGGGGTGCATGACGCACACGTATACGCCGCCAACCTGCGCAAGATAACCAATGATAGGGAGGTCATCGGCAGGCATGGGCCTGTATCCGACACGAGCCGATTGCAGATCCAGGGAGACAACGCCGTGGAGTTCGCTTTTGATGGCGTTGGCGGTGCGCTGCGCGATCTCCGATGGTTGGTTTTCCAAGGCGTCGCCCAGGTAGTCTTCGGCCGCCAGCAACGCACCCTCCGGGGTTTGCCTCACTTCCATTTCAGGGCTGGAGATGAGGGTGCGTACCAGGTTGGGTGGCGAGTTGTAGCGGATGAAAATTGCCGGGGAGGCTTCTATGGGCAGGCGGACGTCAAGCAGGTTGGTCAGCTTCGTGATGCCTGTACCGGCTGCCAATACGACGATATCGGCTTCGATGACGCCCGCGGCGGTTTCAACGCCCCGCATGCTGGAACCCTGGGTTTTAAAGCCGAGAACCGGCGTTTGAGTGAGCACTTTCGCGCCATTCGCTTGAGCACCGGCGATCAACGCATGGGTTGCTGCTACGGCGTCCAGTGCTCCTTCATCGGCTGCATACGAAGCCTGTTGAGGAGGGTTCTTGAGGTTTGGCTCAAGCTCACGGATCTGTGATTGGGATATTCGGCTTACCGACGCTTTTGAACTCGGGTCGTAAGATAGGGCGCCAGTCCATTGGATCTTCAGGCCGGGCAGATGTGTTTCGAGTTGGCGGTATTCCTGGATGGCAGCACCGCGCAATGGCGCAATGGGGTCGGGTTCGCCATGGGAGGTGTTGATCCAGGCGAATGAGCTGCCGGTCACGCCTGACGCGATGCCTTCGGCCTCGACCACGGTGACATTCGCGCCTTTGATCGCCAGATGGTAGGCCAGGGATGCGCCTACGATGCCGGCACCGATTACGATGACGCGTTTGCCTGGATCGTTATCCATTCGGTCTCCGTTGGGTTTGCCTGGGGGAATACGTTAGCTCGGTTGGGGCTGCTGCGCAGCCCAGCGGGAGCAAGCTCCCCCGCCACTGGAGGGTCGGGTCAGTTGGTTAGGCTGCGGCTGTCAGGGCGCTATCGCGAGCAAGCTCGCTCCCACAGGGATTGGGGATGGATGCGATGTCTGTGAACAAATCCGAAAAAACTGTGGGAGCTGAGCTCGGCTCCCACAGGGGTTCTTGGGTGTTCACGATCAAGCATTCACCACACCCAAGCAGCAGGCCTTCAGTACCACCGTGCCTCGCCCGGCGGGCGTTTCTTGAAGCGTTTCATGCTCCACATGTACTGGCTCGGGTAGGCCCGCACGTAGCGTTCCACCACTTGGCTCATGGCGGCGCAGGACGTTTCAGTGTCGGTGCTGTACATGGCCTCCGGGGCGGCTTCGAGGATGACTTTGTAGCCCGAACCGTCCGGCAGGCGCAGGGCGTGGAGGAAGACGCCGACGGCTTTGCCGCCAGCGAGCATGTTCGGCACGAACTTGCTGGTCAGGGCCTGGGTGGCGAAGAAGGGCACGAAGATGCCGGCGGATTCGGCCGGTTCCGGGTCGGCGGGGATGCCCACCTGGCCGCCTTTGCGCACTTCCTTGATGACGCTGAGGATGCCTTCCTTGGTGGATGCCGCGACTTTGTTGCCCAGTTGCACGCGCTGCTTGCGCAGCAATTCATCCACCGCCTTGAGCTTGGGCGGACGGTAGAAAATGATCGGTTTGCACTGGCTGCAATAGAAGTGGTTGAGCACTTCCCAGTTGCCCAGGTGGCTGGTGATGCCCACCACACCTTTGCCCGAGGCCAGGGCTTGTTTCAGCACCTCCAGGCCTTCGACTTCGCGCACCAGTTCAATGGAGCGCTGGGCCGGCCAGATCCAGGCGCAGGCGCTTTCGGTCAGGGACTTGCCGATGTCCTTGAGGCTCTGGCCCACCAGGCGTTCGCGCTCGGCCGGGGCCATCTCGGGAAAACACTTGGCGAGGTTGATCCGCACCACGTCGCGGGAACGGTTGGGAAATTTCCACATGAACCAGCCAATGGCCGAGCCCACCGCCTGCACCGCTCGCCAGGGCAGCAGCGCAAACAACCGCAGAGCGCCGACCAGCAAGGCGCCTTTCAACTTATCCACAGGTCACTCCTGAATGTATGGGCCGTGTTGCGAGCCGGCTATTCTAACCGCCGTTTACCAACGCGGCGTAGCGGTCGCAATCTTGGGTGTGGTCCATGACCATGCCCGAGGCTTGCATCAAGGCGTAGCAAATGGTCGGTCCGACAAAGGTGAACCCGGCTTTTTTCAAGCCTTTGCTCATCGCCAGTGCCTCGGGCGTGATGGCCGGCACGTCGAGGCGGTCCTTGAAATGGTTGATGATGGGTTTGTCGCCCACGAACGACCAGAGAAACGCCACCGGGTCTTCCAACGCCAGCCAGGCCTGGGCGTTGCGGCGGGCCGCCTTGAGCTTGAGGCGGTTGCGGATGATGCCGGGGTCGAGCATCAGCTCATCGATTTCGGCGTCGCTCATCTGCGCCACCCGCTGCACATCGAAGCCGTACAGCACCTCCCGGTAGCGCTCGCGTTTGCGCAAAACGGTGATCCAGGACAAACCGGCCTGGAACCCTTCGAGCAAAAGCAACTCGAACAAACCCTGCGCATCGCGCAGCGGCGTGCCCCACTCCTGATCGTGATAAGCCATGTACAACGGATCGTCAGAACACCAAAAGCAGCGTGGCATAAGGCTCCAGGGGGCGTGCGCACGAACGAATCGGGTATACTCCCGCTCTTTAAATCGCAGCCCAAGAAACAGGTGAATTTCGTGAGCCAGCCTACGCCAGCCGTGCGTACCTTCCAAGACTTGATCCTCGCCCTCCAGCAATACTGGGCCGAGCAAGGTTGCGTGGTACTTCAGCCCTACGATATGGAAGTAGGTGCCGGCACTTTCCACACTGCCACGTTTCTGCGTGCCATCGGCCCGGAAACCTGGAACGCCGCTTATGTGCAGCCCAGCCGCCGCCCGACTGACGGCCGCTACGGCGAAAACCCGAACCGTCTGCAGCACTACTACCAGTTCCAGGTCGTTTTGAAGCCGAACCCGGAAAACTTCCAGGAGCTGTACCTGGGCTCGCTCAAGCATGTGGGCCTCGACCCGCTGGTGCACGACATTCGTTTCGTCGAAGACAACTGGGAATCGCCAACCCTGGGCGCCTGGGGCCTGGGCTGGGAAGTCTGGCTCAACGGCATGGAAGTGACCCAGTTCACCTACTTCCAGCAAGCAGGTGGCATCGAGTGCTACCCGGTCACCGGCGAGATCACCTACGGCCTGGAACGCCTGGCCATGTACCTGCAGGGTGTGGACTCGGTCTACGACCTGGTATGGGCCGATGGCCCGTTCGGCAAAGTGACCTACGGCGACGTGTTCCACCAGAACGAAGTGGAACAGTCGACCTACAACTTCGAACACGCCAACGTCGAGAAGCTGTTCGAGCTGTTCGATTTCTACGAAAGCGAAGCCAAGCGCCTGATCGAGCTGGACCAGCCGCTGCCATTGCCGAGCTATGAAATGGTGTTGAAGGCGTCCCATACCTTCAACCTGCTGGATGCACGTCGGGCGATTTCCGTGACCGCGCGCCAGCAATACATCCTGCGTGTACGCACCCTGGCGCGTTCCGTTGCGCAAGCCTACCTGCTGGCCCGTGCCAAGCTGGGCTTCCCGATGGCGACCCCGGACCTGCGTGATGAAGTGTTGGCTAAGCTGGAGGCTGCACAATGAGTGCTCAAGATTTTCTGGTTGAACTGGGCACCGAAGAACTGCCACCCAAAGCCCTGAACACCCTGGCCGATGCGTTCCTGGCCGGTATCGACAAAGGCCTGCAAGCCGCCGGCCTGAGCTACGAAGCCAAACAGGTGTACGCCGCGCCGCGCCGCCTGGCCGTGCTGATCACCGCCCTGGCGACCCAGCAGCCAGACCGCAGCATCAACCTCGACGGCCCGCCACGCCAGGCCGCGTTCGATGCCGACGGCAACCCGACCCAAGCTGCCCTGGGCTTCGCCAAGAAGTGCGGCGTGGACTTGAGCGAAATCGACCAGAGCGGCGCGAAGCTGCGCTACAGCCAGAGCATCAAGGGCAAGCCGACCGCCAGCCTGTTGCCAACCATCGTCGAAGACTCTCTCAATGACTTGCCGATCCCCAAGCGCATGCGCTGGGCCGCGCGCAAGGAAGAGTTTGTGCGCCCGACCCAATGGCTGGTGATGTTGCTCGGTGACCAGGTCATCGATTGCACGATCCTGGCCCAGAAGGCCGGTCGCGATTCCCGCGGTCACCGCTTCCATCATCCACAGAGCGTGCGCATCACCTCGCCGGCCAACTACCTGGCCGACCTGCGTGCCGCCTACGTGCTGGCCGACGCTAACGAGCGCCGCGAGTTGATCAGCAAGCGCACCGAAGAGCTGGCCACCCTGCAGGAAGGCACCGCCATCGTGCCGGTCAACCTGCTGGATGAAGTGACCGCGTTGGTGGAATGGCCGGTGCCGCTGGTGTGCTCGTTCGAGGAACGTTTCCTTGAAGTGCCGCAGGAAGCGCTGATCACCACCATGCAGGACAACCAGAAGTACTTCTGCCTGCTGGACGCCGAAGGCAAGTTGCTGCCGCGCTTCATCACGGTTGCCAACATCGAAAGCAAGGATCCGCAGCAGATCATCGCCGGTAACGAAAAAGTCGTTCGCCCGCGCCTGACCGACGCCGAGTTCTTCTTCAAGCAAGACAAGAAACAGCCCCTGGAAAGCTTCAACGAGCGCCTGCGCAACGTGGTGTTCCAGGAAAAACTCGGCAGCGTCTATGACAAGGCCGAGCGCGTTTCGAAACTGGCGGCGTTCATCGCCCCGCGTATCGGCGGCGATGCCCAGCGCGCGGCCCGTGCTGGCATCCTGTCCAAGTGCGACCTGTCCACCGAAATGGTCGGTGAGTTCCCGGAGATGCAAGGCGTCGCCGGTTACTACTACGCCCTCAACGATGGTGAGCCGCAAGACGTGGCCCTGGCACTGAACGAGCAGTACATGCCGCGTGGTGCTGGCGCTGAGCTGCCGACCACCCTGACCGGTGCGGCCGTGGCGATCGCTGACAAGCTCGACACCCTGGTCGGCATTTTCGGTATCGGCATGCTGCCCACCGGCAGCAAAGACCCTTATGCCTTGCGTCGTGCCGCACTGGGCGTGTTGCGGATCCTGATCGACAAGCAGTTGGACCTGGACCTGAACGACGCCGTGGCGTTCGCCGTCAACGCGTTCGGCAGCAAGGTGAAGGCTGCCGGCCTGGCCGAGGCGGTGCTGGAGTTCATCTTCGATCGCCTGCGTGCGCGTTATGAAGACGAAGGTGTCGAGGTCGCGACCTACCTGTCGGTGCGTGCTCTGAAACCGGGTTCGGCCCTGGACTTCGACCAACGCGTACAAGCGGTGCAGGCGTTCCGCAAATTGCCGGAAGCAGCAGCGCTGGCGTCGGTGAACAAACGTGTGTCGAACCTGCTGAGCAAGGCTGAGCCTTCAGTCAAAGCCGTTGAAGCACGTTACTTTGATAATGCCGCCGAGTTTTCGCTCAACTCGGCGATTCAACAGGCCTATGCGTCGGTGCAACCGCTCATGGAAAAACGCGATTATGCCGAGGCACTGGCGCGCCTGGCGGCACTGCGCGAGCCGGTCGATGCGTTCTTTGAAGCCGTGATGGTGAATGCGGACAACGAAGACGTTCGCAGAAACCGTTATGCATTGCTGACCCGCCTGCGCAGCCTATTCCTCAATATCGCCGATATTTCCGTGCTGGGTTGAGGAGCTGCTGTTGAAACTGCTGATTCTCGATCGGGACGGGGTGATCAATCACGACTCCGACGCTTACATCAAATCGGTGGAGGAGTGGTTGCCGCTGCCCGGATCGATCGAAGCCATCGCGCAGTTGAGCAAGGCCGGCTGGACGGTGGCCGTTGCCACCAACCAGTCGGGCATTGCCCGCGGTTATTATGACCTCGCCGTCCTCGACGCCATGCATGAGCGCTTGCGCGCCCTGGTGGCGGAGCAGGGCGGGGAGGTCGGCTTGATCGTCTATTGCCCGCACGGGCCGGACGACGGCTGTGATTGCCGCAAGCCCAAGCCGGGGATGTTGAAAACCATTGCCGCTCACTACGATGTGGCCTTGGCAGGTGTGTGGTTCGTCGGTGACAGCCTCAGTGACCTGGAGGCGGCCAATGCCGTCGATTGTCAGCCAGTTTTGGTAAAGACCGGGAAAGGCGAAAAGACTCTGGGCAAGACCCTACCGGTGGGCACCTTGATTTTTGACGACTTGGCGGCGATTGCCGCTGAACTTATCCACAATTAGAGCGCCCAAGACAACCTGATCAAGGATTGTTCGGGAAGCGCTTGAACAGGCGGGCATAGCCCGCAACGGTAAATGCCGCTATGTCGATATTGCAGGCCATCAGAGCCTTTCTCTTTTACCTGCTGTTGGGCACCAGCTCCTTGCTCTGGTGCTCCCTGAGTTTTTTCATCGCGCCTTTCTTGTCGTTCAAGGCGCGCTACCGCTTCATCAATGTGTACTGGTGCCGTTGTGCACTGTGGTTGAGCAAGGTGTTCCTGGGCATCCGCTATGAAGTGAAGGGCGCCGAGAACGTGCCTGACCGGCCCTGTGTGATCCAGTCCAACCACCAGAGCACCTGGGAGACATTCTTTCTCTCGGCCTATTTCGAACCGTTGAGCCAGGTCCTCAAGCGTGAACTGCTGTTCGTGCCGTTCTTTGGCTGGGCCATGGCCATGCTGCGCCCGATCGCCATCGATCGCGACAATCCCAAGGTGGCCCTCAAACAGGTCGCGAAGAAGGGCGACGAACTGCTCAAGGATAACGTTTGGGTGCTGATCTTCCCCGAGGGCACCCGTGTTCCTTTTGGAACCGTCGGCAAATTCTCCCGCAGCGGTTCGGCATTGGCGGTGAATGCCGAACTGCCGGTGCTGCCGATTGCACACAATGCCGGCAAATTCTGGCCCAAGGCGGGCTGGATCAGAAAACCAGGCGTCATCACCGTGGTGATTGGCGCGCCGATGTATGCTGAAGGCACTGGCCCCCGTGCCATCGCCGAGCTCAATGACCGCGTACAAGCCTGGAATGAACAAACGCAACGGGAGATGGGTTCGCTGCCTCCGACACCGGCCACCATCGACCAGCTCGCTGTTTGAGATTTGTGGATAACCTGTGTACGGTTTTTTCGAAATCCGTTGCTTTTGTGCTTTATCTCTATGTTTTTAATACATATTTCATAAACACATAAAACCCGTTCCTAGGTGCATAAGTTTTTATAGCGGCAAAAAATCGCAGCCTTCGGCAGCTCCACGCTTTTGTGGGAGCCGCCGTAGGCTGCAATATTTTTTGGGCTGCAAGCAGAGTCCGAAAAATGTAGGTTAAGGTTTTCCGATTACCATGGTGGCCTGGATTTCCGTCGTCCTGCTCGCGGCTCTGTCGCTAGACAAAATCTCATGTCTGGTTGATGAGCTCCAACCCAGCTGCGACTAGGCAATGCTTAGAAAACAACTTTGGTTAAGCGCCGGTAGGTCCGTGCCCGCTTCATAAATGATCTTGATCGAATTTTTCTTCCCGCAGGAACGACCTACGACCCTCGGTCTGTTCAGCCCTCAGCATTAACCTCCGCGCCCACGATTTTTCCAGGTTGGCTGCGCCCCAATACCGTCATCGGATCCTCGAACCCATGGACATAGCCCAGCACTGATAGCCCATAAGACGCAGCAATTCGTCTGGCAGCGTACGAGCAATCTCCAGCGGGCAAGACAAAAACTGATTCTCCTCTTGCCGAAGCCAGCCGAGCGCATAAGTCAGGTTAATTGCCGACCTGACTCGGTCGGAGCGATTGGCTCCGCCACCGTGGTAAACCTTTCCGTCATAGATAAGCACCGATCCCTTTTCCATCTCTGCTGGGAAGCTTTCCGCGATCTCAAATTCTACGCTGCGTCCCGCTCGGTGACTGCCGGGTACGATACGCGTGGCACCCATCTCGGGTCTGTCTGCCGATTTGAACTAGAAAAAGGCATCGATTGGACGACGCTAGATTCGTGGCCGACACTAACCTCGAGCATGAACATGTTAAGCAAGCCCGACTGAAAGGCACGTAACTGTATAGGTAATCCGAATCAGCGTGCTGAGACGCTCATGTCGCGGTTGGGCTGCGCCAGAAACAAATCCGCCTGGCAGATTTCTTTTAATCTTCCAGCAACGGAAAGCGCAAACTGAACGTCGTGCCTTCACCTAATGCGCTCAGACATTCGATTTGCCCACCATGCCGATCCACCACGGCCTTGACCATCGATAATCCCAAGCCAATTCCATCGACCCCGTGAGCCGAGGAAAACCGTCGGTACTGACTGAACAGGTCCGGCAGTTCTTCGTCGCTGATGCCCTTGCCCTGGTCAGCAACATTGCAGATCAACCCGCCCGAGGTGCAATGAACCTGCAGCGATATGCAGGTGTCGGGCGCGCTGTACTTGATGGCATTTTCCAGCAGATTGAACAGTGCACGGGTCAGCAACGGTTGATCCGCCCTCACCATCGCCTCTTCATCTTCTATTTCATGAACCAACTGGATGCGCTTTGCCTGGGCGATGGGCAGCGCCTGGTCGAGCACGTCCAGCACCAACATGGCGAACAGCGTCGGCTGGAATTGATACGCCTCGGATTCGGCCTTGGCCAATTG
The DNA here is from genome assembly GCF_963970515.1 of Pseudomonas sp. RL_5y_Pfl2_73. Taxonomy (NCBI): domain Bacteria; kingdom Pseudomonadati; phylum Pseudomonadota; class Gammaproteobacteria; order Pseudomonadales; family Pseudomonadaceae; genus Pseudomonas; species Pseudomonas sp. RL_5y_Pfl2_73. The sequence continues at coordinate 77,799 of NZ_CAXAPD010000011.1, forward strand.
CACGAAGCCCTCGGTCAGGTCCAGGGCGCGACGTACCTGGCGCTCGATCTGGTCGAACAGCGGATTATCCCCACCTCCCTGGTATCGCTGCACATCGAGCAGGGCAAGGATCGCCGAGTGCGGAGCGCGCAAGTCATGGGAAAGGAAACGCAGCATGACGCTGCGCTGCTCTTCAGCCTCACGTTCGGCGCTCAGGTCGGTGAGGCTCAACAACCAGCCAATCGGCGCATCGCCATCAACCGGCAATAACGCCGCCCGTTCCAGGCGCAAGCTGCGCTCGCGAATGTCGCGAAACTCCACCAAGGGCAATGTGGATAACCGGTGATGCACCCCATGCTCCAACCCTGGATAGCCCAATTGCCCGAGATGCTCCAGCACGTCGCCGCCCGCCAGACCGTGGCCGAACAACTCGCGCGCCTTGCGATTGCCGAGCAACAGCATGCCTTGGGGATCGCTGATCATGGTTGCCACCGGCAGGTATTCCAGGCCATCGGCAATGAAGCGCCGGGTGTCGCGGGTGCGACTCATGGCCTGTTCCAGGGCCATGATCTGACCCTGCAAGCGGTCGCTGCCGGCGTAGGAGGCGCGGCGACGTTCCGGGAAGACCTTGGGCTCTGCGTCCAGGCGGGCCAGCTCCCAGCCGAAATAGGCCAATACCACGCTCAGGCGCCGCCAATTCCAGATCAGGTAGCCAAACATGATGCCCAGCACACTCGCCATGGGCGACCACCACCAACCCCGCGCGCCCACCACGGCGCTGATCAACAGGGCCAAGCTCATGCCGCCCACCGTCGTCCATAAGGCCAAGCGCGGGCGCAACAGCAGCAAGCCCAATACACACCCCACCAGGCCCATCGACAACAATGCGGCGCCCGAACGGTTGCCGGTTGTTTGGCTGCTCAACGACAACAAGGCCGTCAACGGCAACAGCAACAGACTTATCCACAACCATTCCCGCACCAACTGACGAAACAACCGCTGGACTTGGGTTGGCTCACGACTTTCACGCCGACGCTGAATACTCATAGGCCTCCTGGCCAAACTCAAGGACTGGGGATTTCTTCACAGGCCTGCAAAGCCCACGACTATAACGGACTCGTTGGGTGGCGCGCTGCTACCTTTCCCTCTGTGCCGCGAGCCGGTATTGTCTCAGCCAGCGATAGGTCAATGACATCAAGTCAGCCACTGGCGGCCTTTCATTGCCACCTGAAGATGTCCGTTACTCTCGAGATCAAGGAATCGCATTCCATGCGTGTCGCCATACTGGACGATGAACCGGCTGAGCTACGCCGGGTAGAACAGACCCTGCAACAAATCCCTGGCAGGGGCGAGCAAGCCTGGACCCTGCACAGCTTTGAGCGAGGCGAGGACTTGTTGCGACAACTGCGCCGGGAAACCTTCGACCTGTTGGTCCTAGACTGGCAACTGCCGGACATCAGCGGGCTTTCGCTGCTGCGCTGGACCCGCGAGCATATGGATTCGCCACCGGCCGCCATCATGCTGACCAGCCGCGACGGCGAGCACGACATCGTTCAGGCCCTCAACGCCGGTGCTGACGACTATGTGAGCAAACCCTTCCGGCCCAACGAGCTCAAGGCCCGGGTCACCGCCGTGCTGCGCCGTCACAACCTGCAACGCGCCCCCGCCAGCGACGTGCTGGTGTTCAATGACCTGGCGTTCGACGACGCCGAGCTGACCATCACCCGCGCCGGCATTCCCATCAGCCTGACCGAGCGGGAATACCGCTTGGCCCGCTGCCTGTTCGCCAATCTGGGCCGGCCGCTGTCTCGGGAGTATTTCTACGAACGCTTCTGGACTCACGAGGAAATGACCTCGTCCCGCCCGCTCGACACCCACATCTACCGCCTGCGCAACAAGCTCGGTCTGACGGCAGACCGGGGTTGGCAATTGTTGACGATTTATGGGTATGGGTATCGGTTGGAAAGTGTGGCAGCGGGGAGCGAAGCGTCTGTCGCGAGTTAGCAAAAAAGGCCAACGCATAAACGTTGGCCTTTTTCGTTGGGGATGAACCCTGGGTGATCGTCTCACCTGGCCATCTGTAGCTCTTTTCCTGCCTTGGCGATCCGACGGCGCTGCACCAGCAATCCGGACGCGACGACCAGTAGGCTGAGCAAACCGGTCGCGAGGATTTCCACACGGTGAGCTTCCTGGAACAGCATGATGGTCAAGGCTCCCACAATGAAGACGATCACCGCGTAGGTCAGGCCGGGGAACAACCACATGCTGAAGGCAACTTTTTCACCACGGGCCATGCGTTGTTTGCGCATGCGCAGCTGCGAAATCGCGATGACCAGGTACACCAGCAACGCAATGGCGCCGGAGCTGGCCAACAGGAAATCAAACACAGCAGCCGGCGCCACGTAGTTGGCGAATACCGCCAGGAAGGCAGCCCCGGTCGACAGCATCACCGCCCAGTGAGGTGTACCGCTCTTGTTGGTGCGCTGGGAAACGGCCGGTGCATCACCGCGCTTGCCCAACGAGAACATCATCCGCGAAGCCGTATACAGCGCCGAGTTCAGACAGCTGGTGACCGCCACCAGGACGACGATATCGACGATCAGTTTGGCATTGGGGATGCCCATTCGTTCCAGTACGGTCTGGTAGGAACCGACGCTGGCCAGGAGCGGATCGTTCCAGGGCACCAGGGCGACGACGATGAAGATGGACACGAGATAGAACAAGCCAATCCGCCAGATGACCGAGTTGGTCGCCTTGGCAATCTGCTGGCCAGGGTTCTTCGATTCGGCCGCCGCGATGGTCACGATCTCGGTGCCCATGAACGAAAACATGGTGGTCAGGATTGCCCCCAACACCGCGCCCATACCGTTGGGCAGAAAGCCCTGGGTGTCGAACAGGTGCGAAACACCGCTGACCTGGCTGGTGGGCAGCAAACCGAATATCGCCATCACACCCAGACCAATGAAGCCGATGATCGCCACCACCTTGACCAAGGCGAACCAGAACTCGAATTCCCCGTAGTTCTTCACGCTGAACAGGTTGGTGACCGTCAGCAGTAGGGTGATGACCAAGGTGAAGGCCCAGATCGCCACGTTCGGAAACCAGGCATGCAGGATCGTCGCGGCGGCGTTGGCCTCCAACGGAATCACCAGGACCCAGAACCACCAGTAGAGCCAGCCGATGGTGAAACCGGCCCAATGACCGATCGCATGGTCAGCATATGTCGAGAAGGAACCGGTGTCCGGCGATGCCACCGCCATTTCACCCAGCATCCGCATCACCAGCACCACCAGGGCACCCGCGGCGGCATAGGCCAGCAGCACGGCCGGACCGGCCGCGGCGATAGCGTGGCCGGAGCCAACGAAAAGGCCAGCGCCGATGACGCCGGCGATGGATAGCATCGTTACATGCCGGGGTTTGAGCCCTTGCTCCAGATGATTGGAAGTTTGCGTACCGCTCATTGAGACTATCCTTGGTATTGGATTGATTCGTGCCACCTCGTACCCACCGCTTCCTGTCAAATTAAAGAAACGATGTGTAGTTTATTTAACACGCAAATTCTGCGCCAGAAAATCTAAGGCTCCGTTATGCGGGGCTTCCACACCATTCATAACCCATTGAGAATGAAGGCTTTGTGCCAATGTGTTACTGAGCTACCCCCACTTTTTGTCCACAAGCCTGAAAACGGTACACGTTTTTAAAACGTAAAAAAAAGCCAACGCATAAGCGTTGGCTTTTTTGGAGCGGTGCTGCTGAAGGGATCAGAAATCCAGGTTGGATACCGCCAACGCATTGCTCTCGATGAAGTCACGACGAGGCTCGACCGCATCACCCATCAGGGTGTTGAAGATCTGGTCCGCGCCAATGGCGTCTTCGATGGTGACTTTCAGCATCCGACGCGAACCTGGGTCCATGGTGGTTTCCCACAGCTGATCCGGGTTCATCTCACCCAGACCTTTGTATCGCTGGATGGTGTGGCGCTTGGTGCTTTCGGCCATCAGCCATTCAAGGGCTTCCTTGAACTCGGTCACGGACTTCTTGCGCTCACCGCGTTGGATGTACGCACCTTCGTCCAGCAACGTGCTCAGTTGCGCACCCAGGGATACGACTGTCTTGTAGTCGTTGCTGCCGAAGAAGTCGCGGTTGAAGGTGACGTAGTTCGACAGGCCGTGGGAGATCAGCTCGACCTCCGGCAACCAGACGTTACGCTCACGGTCTTCACGCAGGCTGGCTTTGTAGACCAGGCCGGATTTCTCGACCGTGCGCAGGCGTACTTCGTACTGGGCCAGCCAATCCTGCATCGCCGCGTGATCGGACAATTGCTCCAGGCTGACCGCCGGCAGGTAGATGAAGTGCTCGGTCAGTTCCTGTGGGTACAGGCGCGACAGACGCTTGAGGGTCTTCATGACCAGGCGGAAGTCGTTGACCAGGCGCTCAAGGGCTTCACCGGAAATGCCTGGGGCGTCTTCGTTCAGGTGCAGGCTCGCGTCTTCCAGGGCCGACTGCGTCATGTACTCTTCCATGGCGTCGTCGTCTTTGATGTATTGCTCTTGCTTGCCTTTCTTGACCTTGTACAGCGGCGGCTGGGCGATGTAGATGTAGCCGCGCTCGATCAGTTCCGGCAACTGACGGAAGAAGAACGTCAACAGCAGGGTACGGATGTGCGAACCGTCGACGTCAGCATCGGTCATGATGATGATGTTGTGATAGCGCAGCTTGTCGATGTTGTACTCTTCGCGGCCAATACCGCAGCCCAACGCCGTAATCAAGGTGCCGACTTCCTGGGAGGAAATCATCTTGTCGAAGCGCGCCTTCTCGACGTTCAGGATCTTACCCTTGAGCGGCAGGATGGCCTGGGTGCGACGGTTACGGCCCTGCTTGGCGGAACCGCCAGCAGAGTCACCTTCCACCAGGTACAGCTCGGACAGGGCTGGGTCCTTTTCCTGGCAGTCAGCCAGTTTGCCCGGCAGGCCAGCGATGTCCAGCGCACCTTTGCGGCGAGTCATCTCACGGGCCTTGCGCGCAGCTTCACGGGCACGGGCGGCGTCGATCATCTTGCCGACCACCAGCTTGGCTTCGTTCGGGTTCTCCAGCAAGAAGTCGGAGAAGTACTTGCCCATCTCCTGTTCGACCGCGGTCTTCACTTCGGAAGAGACCAGCTTGTCCTTGGTCTGGGAGCTGAACTTCGGATCCGGCACTTTCACCGAGATGATCGCGGTCAGGCCTTCACGGGCATCGTCACCGGTGGTGGCGACTTTATGCTTCTTCGCCAAGCCTTCCTGTTCGATGTAGTTGTTCAGGTTGCGGGTCAGCGCCGAACGGAAGCCCACCAGGTGAGTACCGCCGTCGCGCTGCGGAATGTTGTTGGTGAAGCACAACAGGTTCTCGTTGAAGCTGTCGTTCCACTGCAGGGCGATTTCCACGCCGATGCCATCTTCTCGCTGGATGTTGAAATGGAACACCTGGTTGACCGGGGTCTTGTTGGTGTTCAGGTACTCAACGAACGCACGCAGGCCACCTTCGTATTTGAACAGCTCTTCCTTGCCGCTGCGCTCGTCCTTGAGGACGATGCCAACACCGGAGTTGAGGAAGGACAGCTCACGAATCCGCTTGGCCAGGATGTCCCAGCTGAAGTGGATGTTCTTGAAGGTTTCGCTCGAAGCCTTGAAGTGGATCTGCGTACCGGTGGTCTCGCTATCGCCAACGATCGCCATCGGGGCCTGGGGCACACCGTGGATGTAGGTCTGTTCCCATATCTTGCCGCTGCGGCGAACGGTCAGGACCAGTTCTTCGGACAGCGCGTTCACCACCGAAACACCCACGCCGTGCAGACCGCCGGAGACCTTGTAGGAGTTGTCGTCGAACTTACCGCCAGCATGGAGGACGGTCATGATGACCTCGGCGGCGGAAACGCCTTCCTCTTTATGCACGTCCACCGGGATGCCACGGCCGTTGTCGCGAACGGTGATGGACTCATCCGGGTGGATGATGATGCTGATGTCGTCGCAATGGCCGGCGAGGGCTTCGTCGATGGAGTTGTCGACCACCTCGAACACCATGTGGTGCAGGCCGCTACCATCGTCGGTGTCACCAATGTACATACCGGGACGTTTGCGTACGGCATCCAGGCCTTTCAGCACTTTAATGCTCGTTGAGTCGTACGTATTTTCTTCGCTCAATGCCTTCACTCCCGATGGTCGTGGGTCTGGGTGATACGGCCCTGTTCCACGTGGAACAGAGCGACTGGCGTTTCCGTCTGCCAGCCTTCCCTCAATAATTCGTGGTCTACACAGGTGATGAACACCTGGCAGCGTAAGTCTTCCAGCAAGCGGCATAGCGCGCGGCGGTGGGCTTCGTCCAGCTCGGACGGCAAGTCATCCACCAGATAAATACACTGACCGCGGCGGGCCTGGCTGACCAGATGCCCCTGGGCTATGCGCAAGGCACACACCACCAACTTCTGCTGCCCCCGGGACAAGATGTCCGCGGCATTATGTGCGCCCAATCTGAGACGCAAGTCAGCACGTTGTGGTCCGGCCTGGGTATGGCCCATCTGCTGGTCCCGTTGCAGAGAGCCAGCCAACACGGTGCTCAGTTCCCGGTCCTTGTCCCAGCCTCGGTAATAGCTGAGCGTCAGGCCCTCAAGCTCAACCAGCTCGCTCAAGGTCTGCTCGAAGACTGGTTTCAGGGCTTTGATGTAAGCGCGGCGGTATTCATCGATTTCAGCGCTGGCCTGGCACAGTTCCCTGTCCCAAACCGCTTGCGAAACGGCGTCAAGTGTACCATGTCGCAGCCAAGAGTTTCGCTGGCGCAGCGCCTTCTGCAGGCGTTGCCAAGTCGTCATGAAACGCGGTTCCACGTGGAACACGCCCCAGTCGAGAAATTGCCGGCGAATCTTCGGTGCGCCCTCCAACAGACGGAAACTGTCCGGGTTGATCAACTGCAATGGCAGGATCTCGGCCAGTTGCGCTGCGCTGCGGGCGTTCTGCCCATCGATGCGGATCTGGAACTCGCCTTGCCGGTCCCGCGATATCCCCAGGGCACTATGGCCGCCTTCTGCCAGCTCCACCTGCCCAAACACCGTGCACGCCAGCTGATCGTACTGGATAACCGGTAACAGGCGGGTGCTGCGAAACGAACGGGCAAGCCCCAGCAGGTGCACGGCTTCCAGGACGCTGGTTTTGCCGCTGCCGTTGGCGCCGTAAAGGATATTGATGCGGGGGGAAGGGGAGAAGGTCACCGGATGCAGATTGCGCACCGCGGTGACCGAGACGCGACTTAAGGACATCTAGTGGCCTGTACGGTTAATTCGAGTACTCAAATTCGAGTGCCAGGGCTTGCCAGCCAAGGCGCCATGACGAGCCGTAGCCCGCTACGGCGAGGAATGGCAACGCAGTCTGGCAAGTTCCGGCGCCGAAGTTGAGTGCGCGAATTAGCCACACAGGCCACATAATTACAGACGCATCGGCATGACAACGTACGCCGAATCGTCGTTATCGGACTCTTGCACCAGTGCACTGCTGTTGGAGTCAGACAGGATCAGACGCACTTGTTCGGTGGTCATCACGCCCAGCACGTCGAGCAGGTAGCTGACGTTGAAGCCAATTTCCAGAGAGCCGCCGTTGTACTCAACGCCGACTTCTTCTTCCGCTTCTTCCTGCTCCGGGTTGTTCGCCTGGATCTTCAACTGACCATTGGCCAGTTGCAGGCGGATGCCACGGTACTTCTCGTTGGAGAGAATCGCGGTACGGCTGAAAGCTTCGCGCAATGCCTGGCGATCACCCAGGACCAGCTTGTCGCCGCCTTTTGGCAGCACGCGCTCGTAGTCAGGGAATTTGCCGTCTACCAGCTTCGACGTGAAGGTGAACTCGCCGGTGGTGGCGCGGATGTGGTGCTGTCCCAGCACGATGCTGACGTTGCCGTCCGGTTCGGTCAGCAGGCGGGCCATCTCCAGGATACCTTTGCGCGGAACAATCACCTGGTGGCGATCCGGCTGACCGATATCGGCCTGCATCGAACACATGGCCAGACGATGCCCATCGGTGGCGACGGCGCGGATGACACCGGCAGACACTTCAAGGAGCATGCCGTTGAGGTAATAACGCACGTCCTGCTGGGCCATGGCGAAACTGGTGCGTTCGATCAGGCGACGCAATTTGCTCTGGTCCAGGCTGCAGGTCAGCGACCCCGGACCTTCTTCCACGGTCGGGAAATCGTTGGCTGGCAGTGTGGACAAAGTGAAGCGGCTGCGCCCGGCCTTGACCACGAGCTTCTGCTCATCGACCTTGATGTCGATCAGCGCGTCGTTGGGCAGGCTCTTGCAGATGTCCATCAGCTTGCGCGCCGGCACGGTGATGGAACCCGGATCCGCCGGTTCTTCAAGTTGCACACGACCGACCAGCTCGACTTCCAGGTCGGTACCGGTCAGCGACAATTGCTGGCCTTCGACAACCAGCAGCACGTTGGAAAGTACCGGCAAGGTCTGGCGGCGTTCGACGACGCCTGCGACCAGTTGCAGGGGTTTCAACAGGGCTTCGCGTTGAATGGTGAAATGCATGGTCTAGTCCCTTGCCTTAATAAGCTGCGCTGGTGGTCATCAAGTGGTCAGTGTACGCAGCAGGTTCTTGTAGTCCTCGCGGATGTCCGCGTCGGATTCCTTAAGTTCGTTGATCTTGCGGCAGGCGTGCAGCACGGTGGTGTGGTCGCGTCCGCCAAACACATCGCCGATTTCCGGCAGGCTGTGGTTGGTCAGCTCCTTGGACAGGGCCATGGCCACCTGACGCGGACGTGCCACCGAACGCGAACGGCGCTTGGACAGCAGGTCGGAAATCTTGATTTTGTAGTATTCCGCAACCGTTCGCTGAATGTTATCCACAGAAACCAATTTATCCTGAAGCGCCAACAGGTCCTTCAAGGATTCGCGAATCAACTCGATGGTGATGTCGCGGCCCATGAAGTGCGAGTGAGCGATCACCCGCTTGAGGGCACCTTCGAGCTCACGCACGTTGGAGCGGATACGCTGGGCGATGAAGAACGCGGCGTCGTGAGGCAGCTCGACCTTGGCCTGGTCGGCTTTCTTCATCAGGATCGCGACCCGGGTTTCCAGCTCGGGCGGCTCGACGGCCACCGTCAAGCCCCAGCCGAAACGCGACTTGAGGCGTTCTTCCAGACCTTCGATCTCTTTCGGGTAGCGGTCACTGGTGAGAATGACCTGCTGTCCGCCTTCAAGCAACGCGTTGAAGGTGTGGAAAAACTCTTCCTGGGAACGTTCCTTGCGGGCGAAGAACTGAATATCGTCGATCAGCAGGGCGTCCACCGAACGGTAGAAACGCTTGAACTCGTTGATCGCGTTCAACTGCAGCGCCTTGACCATGTCGGCCACGAAACGCTCGGAATGCAGGTACACGACCTTGGCATTCGGGTTCTTCTTTAATAGATGGTTGCCCACCGCATGCATCAAGTGGGTCTTACCCAAGCCTACGCCGCCATAAAGGAAGAGCGGGTTATAGCCGTGCTTGGGGTTGTCCGCGACCTGCCAGGCCGCCGCGCGAGCCAGTTGGTTGGATTTACCTTCGACGAAATTTTCGAAGGTAAAGGTCCGGTTCAGATAGCTGGTGTGCTTAAGCGCGCCTTCGACCTGGACGGTGCGCTGTTCGGCACGCACCGGAGCCTGCTGGGAGCTGGCACCGGCCATCGGGTCGAAGCTGTCCCGGGAGGGCTCTTCGCTGACCTCGGCGACCTTTTGTGCATTGCGTTTGCTCGGGGCAGGTGCGGGTGCCGGGGCAGCGTGGTTGTTAACCGGTGCCGGGGCGGCCTGCTGGGCCTGTGACGCTGCGGCGGCCAGCGGCGCGTTGGGAGCGGCACGCGGTGCCGAGCTGCGCTTGCTACCTATTAATAAGGACAACGCAGGCGCCATGCCATTGCCATGCTCGTCGAGCAGTTCCATGACCCGGCCCAGGTACTTTTCGTTGACCCAGTCGAGAACGAAACGGTTCGGTGCATAGACACGCAACTCGTCGCCTTCGGCTTCGACCTGTAGAGGACGGATCCAAGTGTTGAATTGTTGGGCAGGCAACTCATCGCGCAAAAGCTCTACGCACTGCTGCCAAAGTTCCACTGACACGGACATCCCCTAAGTTGAAAGCCGGTGAGGCAAAAACAAGCGGCCATTGTAGCGAGCAGACGCCCACTTATCCACATGCAGCTTGCTGATCGCCCATGATTTATCAATGCGTTAACCGCGAGAAAGACGACGGGCGGTCAGTGGATAAGCTCTGTGGATAACCGGGCCTGAGGTCGTTGCACAAGTGGGGGCAAAAGTCGGTGGATAACCAGCCTGTGGATAACATCGCATTCCACGCACAGCTTATCCGACAGCGCAGCACAGGCTGACCACTGCTTTCCCGCCTAGTTGTCATTCTCTGTACATGGCGGATTACAAGGCTTGCGCATGGTTATCCACAGACAGGTGGTTGCCTTGCTTTTATAAGCTTTACAGAAAAGCTTTAAATAATTCCCTTCTTTATTTCTATATCTAGCGCTATGGGATGAATCCGCCGAAGCACCCGGATATCTATTTAAAGGAAACGCTGGTTGGAAATTGACCTAGAGGCTTGCTTTCTCTAGAATCCCCGGTCTCTTAAAACGGGGGCCATTCCGGCCCGTTGTGGACGAACCAGGTAACACGACATGAAACGTACTTTCCAACCAAGCACTATCAAACGCGCTCGTACTCACGGTTTCCGTGCTCGCATGGCTACCAAGAACGGTCGTGCCGTCCTGTCGCGTCGCCGCGCCAAAGGTCGTGCGCGTCTGGCCGTTTGATAATCCGGCACTGGAGGTGAGTCAGGACTTCAGTCGGGAAAAGCGTCTGCTTACACCCCGGCATTTCAAGGCAGTCTTTGACTCCCCTACCGGCAAGGTTCCGGGGAAAAATCTCCTGCTCCTTGCGCGCAGTAACGATCTCGATCACCCCCGACTAGGGCTGGTTATCGGGAAGAAGAGCGTCAAGCTCTCTGTTCAGCGCAATCGCCTCAAACGTCTGATGCGCGAATCGTTTCGCCTGAACCAGGATTCACTGGTTGGGTGGGACATTGTTATCGTCGCGCGCAAAGGTTTGGGTGACGTAGAAAACCCCGAATTGATTCAGCATTTCGGCAAGCTCTGGAAGCGTCTGGCACGCAACAAGCCAGCACCAGCAGTCAACACCGAAACTGTAGGGGTAGACAGTCCCGATGCGTAAACTGGCACTCGTTCCGATCCAGTTTTACCGCTATGCCATTAGTCCTTTGATGGCCAGTCACTGTCGCTTCTACCCCAGTTGTTCCTGCTACGCGTACGAAGCCATAGAAAATCATGGCCTACTGCGCGGTGGCTGGCTGACCTTTCGTCGTTTAGGTCGCTGTCATCCGTGGAATCCCGGCGGTTATGACCCGGTTCCGCCTATCCCTACCTCCCGTTCTTCTTCGATGGCCGAGTAATCATGGATATCAAACGCACGATCCTGATCGTCGCCCTGGCAATCGTGTCCTACGTCATGGTCCTTAAATGGAACCAGGACTATGGCCAGGCTGCCCTGCCGACTCAGAATGTTGCAGCCAGCAATACCGCACCGAGCCTGCCGGATGTCCCAGTTGGCAACAACGCTGCCAGCAATGACGACATCCCGCGCGCGGCAAGCGATACCAGCGCTCCCGCCGAAGCCCCCGTGGCCGCAAGCAAAGATCTCATCCAGATCAAGACGGACGTGCTCGAGCTGGCAATCGATCCACAAGGTGGTGATGTCGCCCAGCTGAAGCTGCCGCTGTATCCACGTCGCCAGGATCATCCGGAAATCCCGTTCCAGTTGTTCGACAACGGTAACGAGCGCACCTATCTGGCCCAAAGTGGCCTGATCGGTACCAACGGCCCGGATTCGAACCCGGCCGGTCGGCCGATCTACTCCGCCGAGAAGAAGACTTATCAACTGGCTGACGGTCAGGACCAACTGGTCGTGGACCTGAAGTTCAGCAAGGATGGCGTCAACTACATCAAGCGTTTCACCTTGAAACGTGGCTTGTATGACGTAACCGTCTCTTACTTGATCGACAACCAGAGCGCACAGCCTTGGTCCGGTGCGATGTTCGCGCAACTCAAGCGTGACGCCAGCTCCGATCCGTCTTCGAGCACGGCCACCGGCACTGCGACTTACCTGGGCGCAGCCCTGTGGACAAGTTCGGAGCCTTACAAGAAAGTGTCCATGAAGGACATGGACAAGGGCCAGGTCAAGGAAACCGTCCAAGGTGGCTGGGTGGCTTGGCTGCAGCACTATTTTGTAACCGCCTGGATCCCACAGAAGGGCGAAAGCAACCTCGTTCAGACGCGTAAAGACAGCAAAGGCAACTACATCGTCGGTTACACCGGTCCGGCATTGACCGCTGCGCCAGGTGCAAAAGTCGAGACCAGCGCCATTCTGTATGCCGGTCCAAAAAGCCAGGCCGTCTTGAAAGAGTTGTCCCCAGGTCTGGAACTGACCGTGGATTACGGTTTCCTGTGGTTCATTGCCCAGCCGATCTTCTGGCTGCTGCAACATATCCACAGCATCGTGGGTAACTGGGGCTGGTCGATCATTTTCCTGACCATGCTGATCAAGGGGATTTTCTTCCCGTTGTCGGCCGCCAGCTACAAGTCCATGGCGCGCATGCGCGCAGTGGCGCCGAAACTGGCCGCCCTGAAAGAGCAACATGGCGATGACCGGCAGAAAATGTCCCAGGCCATGATGGAGCTGTACAAGAAAGAGAAGATCAATCCGCTGGGTGGATGCTTGCCGATTCTTGTGCAGATGCCTGTATTCCTGGCGCTGTACTGGGTTCTGCTGGAAAGCGTGGAGATGCGCCAGGCACCGTTCATGCTGTGGATTACCGACCTGTCGATCAAGGATCCGTTCTTCATCCTGCCGATCATCATGGGCGCGACCATGTTCATCCAGCAGCAGCTGAACCCAACGCCTCCGGATCCGATGCAGGCGAAGGTCATGAAAATGATGCCAATCATCTTCACCTTCTTCTTCCTGTGGTTCCCGGCAGGTCTTGTGCTGTACTGGGTTGTGAACAACGTGCTGTCCATCACTCAGCAGTGGTACATCACGCGTAAGATCGAAGCGGCTACGAAAAAAGCCGAGGCGTAACTTGCTCTGTGGATAACCACACAAAACGCCCCCTAGTGGGGCGTTTTGCTATCTGTCACTTTTGTCTGGATACCGGTTTATGAGCGCACCGCGTGAAACCATCGCCGCCGTTGCCACCGCCCAAGGTCGCGGCGGTGTCGGCATCGTCCGTATTTCGGGGCCCTTGGCCAGTGTTGCGGCCAAGGCTATCAGCGGTCGCGAACTCAAGCCGCGGTTTGCTCATTACGGCCCGTTTTTCAGTGCTGACCAGCAGATCCTCGACGAGGGGCTGGCATTGTATTTCCCGGGGCCGAATTCGTTCACCGGCGAAGACGTACTGGAGCTGCAAGGGCACGGTGGTCCTATCGTGCTGGACATGCTGCTCAAGCGTTGCCTGGAACTGGGCTGTCGCCTGGCCCGACCGGGTGAATTCAGTGAACGGGCATTCCTCAACGACAAACTCGACCTGGCCCAGGCCGAGGCGATCGCCGATTTGATCGAAGCCAGTTCTGCACAAGCGGCACGCAACGCTTTGCGTTCCTTGCAGGGCGCGTTTTCCCTGCGTGTGCATAACCTCACCGAACAATTGATCGGCCTACGGATCTACGTCGAGGCCGCGATTGATTTCCCGGAAGAGGAAATCGATTTTCTTGCCGATGGGCATGTGTTGAGTCTGCTGGATAAAGTGCGCGATGAGTTATCCACAGTACTGCGCGAAGCTGGCCAGGGCGCCTTGTTGCGCGATGGGATGACCGTGGTGATTGCTGGGCGGCCGAATGCTGGCAAATCCAGTCTGTTGAATGCCCTCGCCGGTCGCGAAGCGGCGATCGTCACCGAGATCGCCGGCACCACCCGGGACATCCTGCGTGAACATATCCACATCGATGGCATGCCACTGCACGTAGTGGATACCGCAGGTTTGCGCGACACCGAGGACCAGGTGGAAAAAATCGGCGTTGAACGGGCGCTCAAGGCCATCGGTGAAGCCGATCGGGTCCTGCTGGTGGTGGATGCCACTGCACCGGAAGCGGATGATCCATTTGCCTTGTGGCCTGAATTCCTCGAAGTCCGCCCGGATCCGGCAAAAGTCACCTTGATCCGCAACAAGGCCGACCTGAGCGGGGAAGCGATTGTTCTTGAGGTCAGCAACGACGGCCATGTGACCATCAGCCTGAGCGCGAAGTCAGCAGGTGAAGGCCTGGAACTGCTGCGTGAACACCTCAAGGCTTGCATGGGCTATGAGCAGACCTCGGAAAGCAGCTTCAGCGCCCGCCGGCGACATCTTGAAGCCTTGCGCCATGCCAGCGCTGCCCTGGAACACGGTCGCGCGCAGCTGACCTTGGCGGGGGCGGGTGAGTTGTTGGCCGAAGACCTTCGCCAAGCCCAACATTCCCTTGGGGAAATTACCGGCGCCTTCAGCTCCGATGACCTGTTGGGGCGGATCTTTTCCAGCTTCTGCATCGGTAAATAACCCCGCCTTTCACACCGGGTTTGTCCTCGAAGCCTCTCGAGTCCAACGCAAACCCGGTTTCTCCTTTTCTGTTTTTGAAACGATTGCCCTTGATGGCGGCTTGCCTGTGGACGCTTCGGCGGTCCATTGCGGCGGTTTTCTGTGGATTAAGCCCTGTGAATAACTGCCACTGAGGTCGGTTGATAAACCCCCTTCAAATCTGGAGATAACCGCCTCTGTGGATAACAGCCCCATTCATCCACAGGCTTACACCGGTTATCCAAGCCCCTCATTGCCACATGACCACAGGGTTTTGAATCTCTGTACACATTGAAAACAAAGGCCTGCGTAACTTTACCCACAGATAAGTGGCTCAGTAAAAATAAACATAAAAACAAAGGTTTTATAAACTTCTTTCTTTTTAATTTCTTTAACCTCGAGTTTTCCACAGCTGGTTAAATTTTGTGCAAAGGGTTCTTTAGGAAAGGGGAAGTCCCTATACTTGCCGACCTGGCTCGAAAAACGCTCTGGCCAGACTCAAGACCTATTTCCGAATTACCTGAATTAAGCAGGCACGAGGTGCGTGGTGGATTTCCCTTCCCGTTTTGAAGTGATCGTCATCGGCGGCGGTCATGCCGGTACCGAGGCAGCACTTGCATCAGCACGCATGGGGGCAAAAACCCTGTTGCTGACGCATAACGTGGAAACCCTCGGTGCCATGAGTTGCAACCCTGCCATTGGTGGGATCGGCAAAAGCCACCTGGTCAAGGAGATCGATGCCCTTGGGGGCGCGATGGCCATGGCCACCGATAAAGGTGGTATTCAGTTTCGCGTATTGAACAGCCGCAAAGGCCCAGCCGTGCGCGCTACTCGCGCCCAGGCCGACCGAGTCCTGTACAAGGCCGCTGTCCGTGAAATCCTGGAAAACCAGCCGAACCTGTGGATATTTCAACAAGCGGCCGATGACCTGATCGTCGAGCAGGACCAAGTACGTGGGGTCGTCACGCAAATGGGTCTGCGGTTCTTCGCCGATTCCGTGGTGTTGACCACCGGGACCTTCCTCGGCGGACTTATCCACATCGGTTTGCAGAATTTTTCCGGCGGTCGCGCCGGTGATCCGCCGTCGATTGCGCTGGCTCACCGTCTGCGTGAGTTGCCATTGCGTGTCGGGCGCCTGAAAACCGGTACGCCACCTCGCATCGACGGCAAGTCCGTGGATTTCTCGGTGATGACCGAGCAGCCTGGCGATACGCCGATCCCGGTGATGTCGTTCATGGGCAACAAGGAACAGCATCCTCGGCAAGTCAGTTGCTGGATCACCCACACCAACGCCCGCACCCACGAAATCATCGCGGCGAACCTCGATCGTTCGCCGATGTATTCCGCTGCCGGTGAAATCGAAGGTGTCGGCCCGCGCTATTGCCCGTCGATTGAAGACAAGATCCATCGCTTTGCCGACAAGGAAAGCCATCAGGTGTTCATCGAACCCGAAGGTTTGACCACCCATGAGTTGTATCCGAACGGGATATCCACAAGTCTGCCGTTCGACGTGCAACTGCAGATCGTGCAGTCGATTCGCGGCATGGAAAACGCCCACATCGTTCGCCCCGGCTACGCCATCGAATACGACTATTTCGACCCGCGCGACCTGAAGTACAGCCTGGAAACCAAAGCTATCGGCGGTCTGTTCTTCGCCGGGCAAATCAACGGCACCACCGGTTACGAAGAGGCCGGTGCCCAAGGGCTATTGGCCGGTGCCAACGCCGCACTGCGTGCCCAAGGCAAAGACAGCTGGTGCCCGCGTCGCGATGAGGCGTACATCGGTGTGCTGGTGGATGACCTGATTACTCTGGGTACCCAGGAACCGTATCGGATGTTCACATCTCGCGCCGAATACCGCCTGATCCTGCGTGAAGACAACGCCGACCTGCGCTTGACCGAGAAAGGGCGCGAACTGGGGTTGGTGGATGACGTGCGCTGGGCTGCGTTCTGCAAGAAACGCGAGAGTATCGAACTGGAAGAGCAGCGCCTGAAAAGCACCTGGGTTCGTCCCGGTACCGAGCAGGGCGATGCCATTGCGGCGAAATTCGGCACGCCGCTGACTCACGAATACAACCTGCTGAACCTCTTGAGCCGTCCGGAAATCGATTATGCCGGGCTGGTGGAAGTGACTGGCCAGGGCGCGGAAGATCCACAAGTGGCCGAACAGGTCGAGATCAAGACCAAATACGCCGGTTACATCGACCGCCAACAGGACGAAATCGCCCGTCTGCGCGCGAGTGAAGACACCAAGCTGCCTGTGGATATCGATTACACCGGCATTTCCGGGTTGTCGAAAGAAATCCAGAGCAAGCTCGGTGTGACTCGTCCAGAAACCCTGGGCCAGGCTTCGCGCATTCCCGGCGTTACGCCGGCGGCGATTTCGCTGTTGATGATTCATTTGAAAAAACGCGGCGCCGGCCGCCAGTTGGAGCAAAGCGCTTGAGTTCGATGGTCACCTCGCAACACGCTGAAGAGTTATCCACAGGTGCCCGTCAGCTCGGCGTCAACCTGACCGAAGCCCAGCACGCGCAATTGCTGGGTTATCTGGCGTTGTTGATCAAATGGAACAAGGCCTACAACCTGACCGCCGTGCGCGATCCGGACGAAATGGTCTCGCGCCACTTGCTCGACAGCCTCAGCGTCATGTCCTTCATCGAAAACGGTCGCTGGCTGGATGTCGGCAGTGGCGGCGGTATGCCGGGAATCCCGCTGGCGATCCTGTTTCCCGACTCGCAAGTGACCTGCCTGGACAGTAACGGCAAGAAAACCCGCTTCCTGACCCAGGTCAAACTCGAACTCAAATTGGATAACCTGCAAGTTATCCACAGCCGCGTCGAAGCGTTCCAACCTGCCGAGCCGTTTAGCGGAGTCATCTCCCGGGCATTCAGCAGCATGGAGAACTTCAGCAACTGGACTCGCCACCTGGGCGACGCCGATACGCGCTGGCTGGCAATGAAGGGCGTTCATCCGGCCGATGAGCTGGTAGCATTGCCGGCAGACTTCCACCTCGATAGCGAACACGCCTTGGCCGTACCCGGTTGCCAAGGCCAACGCCATCTGCTGATACTGCGCCGCACGGCATGATTGGGAACACAAGCAAGAATGGCTAAGGTATTCGCGATAGCGAACCAGAAGGGTGGTGTGGGCAAGACCACCACCTGTATCAACCTCGCAGCATCCCTGGTCGCGACCAAGCGCCGGGTGCTGTTGATCGATCTCGATCCACAGGGCAACGCCACCATGGGTAGCGGTGTGGATAAGCATGGTCTGGAAAACTCCATCTACGACGTCCTGATCGGCGAATGCGATCTGGGCCAGGCCATGCACTTCTCCGAACACGGCGGTTATCAACTGCTGCCGGCTAACCGTGACCTGACGGCGGCCGAAGTGGTGCTGCTGGAAATGCAGATGAAGGAAAGCCGTCTGCGTAGCGCCTTGGCGCCGATCCGGGAAAACTACGATTACATCCTGATCGACTGCCCACCGTCGCTGTCGATGCTGACCCTCAACGCCCTGGTGGCGGCCGATGGGGTCATTATCCCCATGCAGTGCGAATACTTTGCATTGGAAGGGTTGAGCGACCTTGTGGATAACATCAAGCGCATCGCCGAACTGCTGAACCCGGACCTTAAGGTCGAAGGCCTGCTGCGGACCATGTACGACCCGCGCCTGAGCCTGATGAACGATGTTTCGGCCCAGCTCAAGGAACACTTCGGCGCGCAGCTCTACGACACGGTCATCCCGCGTAACATCCGTTTGGCCGAAGCGCCGAGCTACGGCATGCCGGCCCTGGCCTACGACAAACAATCCCGTGGTGCGCTGGCTTACCTGGCCCTGGCGGGCGAGATGGTTCGCCGTCAGCGCCGCAATCCACGCACCGCTGCAGCCCAGCCAACTTAAGGAAACCCCATGGCCGTCAAGAAACGAGGTCTCGGACGTGGACTGGATGCACTGCTCAGCGGGCCCACTGTCAGCTCGCTGGAAGAACAGGCCGTCCAGGTCGATCAGCGTGAGTTGCAGCATTTGCCGCTGGATCTGATCCAGCGCGGCAAATATCAGCCGCGCCGGGACATGGATCCGCAGGCGCTGGAAGAATTGGCCCAGTCGATCAAGAGCCAGGGCGTGATGCAGCCGATCGTGGTCCGACCGATCGCCAATGGCCGCTTCGAGATCATTGCCGGCGAACGTCGCTGGCGCGCCAGCCAGCAGGCCGGCCAGGAAACCATCCCGGCAATGGTCCGCGATGTGCCGGATGAAACGGCCATTGCCATGGCGCTGATCGAGAACATCCAGCGTGAAGACCTCAACCCGATCGAGGAAGCCGTGGCCCTGCAGCGCTTGCAGCA
This sequence comes from Pseudomonas sp. RL_5y_Pfl2_73, assembly GCF_963970515.1. Taxonomy (NCBI): domain Bacteria; kingdom Pseudomonadati; phylum Pseudomonadota; class Gammaproteobacteria; order Pseudomonadales; family Pseudomonadaceae; genus Pseudomonas; species Pseudomonas sp. RL_5y_Pfl2_73. The sequence goes on from NZ_CAXAPD010000011.1 coordinate 96,760, forward strand.
GGAATTCCAGCTGACCCAGCAACAAGTTGCCGAGGCGGTGGGCAAGTCCCGAGTGACCGTGGCCAACCTGCTGCGCCTGATTGCGTTGCCGGAAGTCATCAAGACCATGCTGTCCCATGGCGACCTGGAAATGGGTCATGCCCGGGCTTTGCTCGGTTTGCCGGAAAATCAACAGGTTGAAGGGGCGCGACATGTTGTCGCACGCGGGCTGACGGTGCGCCAAACCGAAGCACTGGTTCGCCAGTGGTTGAGCGGCAAACCGGCGCCTGTCGAAGCACCCAAAACCGATCCTGATATCGCTCGTCTTGAACAGCGCCTGGCCGAGCGCCTGGGCTCTGCGGTGCAGATCCGCCACGGAAAGAAGGGCAAGGGGCAATTGGTGATTGGCTACAACTCCCTCGATGAGCTGCAAGGTGTCCTTGCGCACATTCGCTGAAACAATTGCTCTTGTAGCGGGCAGTCGGAAATCACTACCTGGCAGTTGAATAGGGGCAGAACCGCCCCTATACTCTGCGCGCATTTTGTCGGCACAAATTATGCCAAGTTATTGAATGATGGCGGCCGACTATTGGAGAGCAAAAGCGATGGAAACCCGCACGCCAAACCGCTTGCCGTTCCATCGTCTGGCAGTTTTCCCGGTTTTGATGGCTCAATTCACCGTCGTACTGATCGCCACGCTGGCGCTCTGGCAATGGAAAGGAGTCGTCGCCGGATACTCAGGGCTTTGCGGAGGCCTGATAGCCTTGCTTCCCAATGTTTACTTTGCTCACAGGGCCTTTCGGTTTTCCGGCGCCCGAGCAGCCCAGGCTATCGTCCGGTCTTTTTACGCCGGCGAGGCGGGGAAACTGATTTTGACGGCAGTGCTGTTTGCATTGACGTTCGCAGGTGTGAAGCCACTGGCGCCGCTGGCTGTATTCAGCGTCTTCGTGCTGACCCAACTGGTTAGCTGGTTCGCTCCCCTGCTAATGAGAACAAGACTTTCGAGACCTTAGGGCGTTTGAGGCAACCATGGCAGAGACAACCGCTTCGGGCTATATCCAGCACCACTTGCAGAACCTGACCTTCGGTCAGCTACCCAACGGCGGCTGGGGCTTTGCCCACTCCGCAGCAGAGGCCAAAGAAATGGGCTTCTGGGCTTTCCACGTCGATACCCTCGGCTGGTCGGTCGCATTGGGTCTGATCTTCGTTCTTCTTTTCCGCATGGCGGCAAAGAAGGCGACTTCCGGTCAGCCTGGTGCACTGCAGAACTTCGTTGAAGTACTGGTCGAATTCGTCGATGGCAGCGTGAAAGACAGCTTCCATGGCCGTAGCCCGGTGATCGCACCGCTGGCGCTGACCATCTTCGTCTGGGTGTTCCTGATGAACGCCGTCGACCTGGTACCGGTCGACTGGATTCCTCAACTGGCCATCCTGATCTCCGGTGACCAACACATCCCATTCCGCGCCGTGTCGACCACCGACCCGAACGCGACCCTGGGCATGGCGTTCTCGGTCTTCGCACTGATCATTTTCTATAGCATCAAGGTCAAGGGCTTCGGCGGCTTCATCGGCGAACTGACCCTGCACCCATTCGGCAGCAAGAACATCCTCGTTCAAGCCCTGCTGATCCCGGTGAACTTCCTGCTGGAATTCGTGACCCTGATCGCCAAACCGATTTCTCTGGCACTGCGTCTGTTCGGCAACATGTATGCCGGCGAACTGGTGTTCATCCTGATCGCTGTGATGTTCGGCAGCGGCCTGCTGTGGCTCAGCGGCCTGGGTGTAGTCCTGCAATGGGCGTGGGCTGTGTTCCACATCCTGATCATCACCCTGCAGGCGTTCATCTTCATGATGCTGACCATCGTCTACCTGTCGATGGCGCACGAAGAAAACCATTAAGACCAGTCTCGACTAGTCTGATGTCCTTCCCGGTCAAACGGGAAGGAGCCCGAACCGGGCTGAGAAACGATTTGTTTTACCGCTTTAATCTAAAAAACCTAAACCATACGACGTAAAAGTCGGGAGGAAAGATGGAAACTGTAGTTGGTCTAACCGCTATCGCTGTTGCACTGTTGATCGGCCTGGGCGCACTGGGTACCGCAATTGGTTTCGGCCTGTTGGGCGGCAAGTTCCTGGAAGGCGCAGCGCGTCAGCCAGAAATGGTTCCAATGCTGCAAGTCAAAATGTTCATCGTGGCCGGTCTGCTCGACGCCGTGACCATGATCGGTGTTGGTATCGCGCTGTTCTTCACCTTTGCGAACCCGTTCGTTGGTCAAATCGCTGGCTAATTACTCGGATGTCTCGAGTAGATTGGTGTGATGGACAACGTAACTGCGAGGTGTTGGCGTGAACATTAATGCGACCCTGATTGGCCAGTCCGTTGCGTTCCTGATTTTTGTACTGTTCTGCATGAAGTTCGTATGGCCTCCGGTCATTGCGGCATTGCACGAACGTCAAAAGAAGATCGCTGATGGTCTGGACGCTGCCAGCCGAGCGGCTCGCGACCTGGAGTTGGCCCATGAGAAAGTGGGTCAGCAACTGCGCGAAGCGAAAGCTCAGGCAGCTGAAATCATCGAGCAAGCCAAGAAACGCGGTACCCAGATTGTCGACGAAGCCCGTGAACAGGCTCGCGTCGAAGCTGACCGTGTGAAGGCTCAGGCTCAAGCCGAGATCGAACAGGAACTCAACAGTGTCAAAGACGCGCTGCGTGCCCAAGTGGGTGCCCTGGCCGTTGGCGGTGCTTCGAAGATCCTGGGTGCCACAATCGATCAAAACGCGCACGCAGAGCTGGTTAACCAACTGGCTGCTGAAATCTAAGCGAGGGCGATCATGGCAGAACTGACCACGTTGGCCCGACCTTACGCTAAGGCGGCCTTCGAGCACGCTCAGGCCCACCAGCAACTGGCCAATTGGTCAGCCATGCTCGGCCTGGCTGCAGCGGTGTCGCAAGACGACACCATGCAGCGCGTGCTCAAGGCCCCGCGACTGACGAGCGCAGAAAAGGCCGCCACGTTCATTGACGTGTGCGGCGACAAGTTCGATACCAAGGCACAGAACTTCATTCACGTCGTTGCCGAAAACGACCGTCTCCTGCTACTGCCGGAGATCGCCACTCTTTTCGACCTGTACAAGGCCGAGCAAGAGAAGTCGGTAGACGTGGACGTGACCAGTGCTTTCGCATTGAACCAAGAACAGCAAGACAAACTCGCCAAGGTTCTCAGTGCACGACTCAACCGGGAAGTGCGCCTGCAAGTCGAGGAAGACAAGTCCCTGATAGGGGGCGTTGTAATCCGCGCCGGCGACCTGGTTATCGATGGCTCGATTCGCGGCAAAATCGCGAAACTTGCCGAAGCATTGAAATCTTGAGTTTGAAGGGGCAGCAGAGCAATGCAGCAACTCAATCCTTCCGAAATAAGTGAAATTATCAAGGGCCGCATCGACAAGCTCGATGTGACCTCCCAAGCCCGTAACGAAGGCACTGTCGTCAGCGTATCTGACGGCATCGTGCGGATTCACGGTCTGGCCGACGTCATGTACGGCGAGATGATCGAGTTTCCGGGCGGCGTCTACGGTATGGCCCTCAACCTGGAGCAAGACTCCGTAGGTGCCGTTGTCTTGGGTGCTTACCAGTCTCTGGCTGAAGGCATGAGCGCCAAGTGCACTGGCCGTATCCTCGAAGTTCCGGTTGGTAAGGAACTGCTGGGTCGCGTCGTCGATGCACTGGGTAACCCTGTTGACGGCAAAGGTCCACTGGGCAACACCGAGACCGACGCGGTCGAGAAAGTTGCTCCGGGCGTGATCTGGCGTAAGTCGGTAGACCAGCCTGTACAGACTGGCTACAAGGCTGTCGATGCCATGATCCCTGTCGGCCGTGGCCAGCGTGAGCTGATCATCGGTGACCGTCAGATCGGTAAGACCGCTCTGGCGATCGACGCGATCATCAACCAGAAGAACAGTGGCATTTTCTGCGTCTACGTAGCCATCGGTCAGAAGCAATCGACCATCGCCAACGTGGTTCGCAAGCTGGAAGAAAACGGCGCCCTGGCCAACACGATCATCGTGGCGGCCAGTGCTTCGGAATCTCCTGCGCTGCAGTTCCTGGCACCGTACTCCGGTTGCACCATGGGCGAATACTTCCGCGACCGCGGTGAAGACGCGCTGATCGTTTATGACGATCTGTCCAAGCAGGCAGTGGCTTACCGCCAGATCTCCCTGCTGCTGCGCCGTCCACCAGGCCGTGAAGCTTACCCAGGCGACGTGTTCTATCTCCACTCCCGTCTGCTGGAGCGCGCATCCCGCGTTTCGGAAGAATACGTAGAGAAGTTCACCAACGGCGCAGTGACCGGCAAGACCGGCTCCCTGACCGCACTGCCGATCATCGAAACCCAGGCTGGCGACGTTTCCGCGTTCGTTCCGACCAACGTGATTTCCATCACCGACGGTCAGATCTTTCTGGAATCGGCCATGTTCAACTCCGGGATCCGTCCTGCTGTGAACGCCGGTGTTTCGGTATCCCGTGTGGGTGGTGCCGCTCAGACCAAGATCATCAAGAAGCTGTCCGGTGGTATCCGTACCGCCCTGGCCCAGTATCGTGAACTGGCGGCATTCGCCCAGTTCGCTTCTGACCTGGACGAAGCGACCCGTAAGCAACTTGAGCATGGTCAGCGCGTTACCGAGCTGATGAAGCAGAAGCAATACGCACCAATGTCGATCGCTGACATGGCGCTGTCGCTGTATGCCGCTGAGCGTGGGTTCCTGACTGACGTTGAAATCGCCAAGGTCGGCAGCTTTGAACAAGCGCTGATTGCTTACTTCAACCGCGATCACGCCGACTTGTTGGCCAAGATCAACGTGAAGGGTGACTTCAATGACGAAATCGACGCTGGCATGAAAGCCGGTATCGAGAAGTTCAAGGCCACCCAAACCTGGTAAGCCGCAGCGGGAGTCGCAAGGCTCCCGCTTGCTAACCTGATAGGTGTTACATGGCAGGCGCAAAAGAGATTCGCAGTAAGATTGCGAGCATCAAAAGCACGCAAAAAATTACCAGCGCCATGGAAAAAGTGGCGGTCAGCAAAATGCGCAAGGCACAAATGCGCATGGCTGCTAGCCGCCCTTATGCGGAGCGCATCCGCCAGGTGATTGGTCATCTGGCCAACGCCAACCCGGAATATCGCCACCCGTTCATGATCGACCGTGCTATCAAGCGCGTCGGTTACGTTGTGGTGAGCAGTGACCGTGGTCTGTGTGGTGGCTTGAACACCAACCTGTTCAAGGCCCTGGTCAAGGACATGGCTGTAAACCGCGAACAAGGCGTCGAGATCGATCTGTGCGTGATTGGTAGCAAGGGTGCGGCTTTCTTCCGCAACTTCGGCGGCAACGTCGTCGCCGCTATCAGCCACCTGGGTGAAGAGCCGTCGATCAATGACCTGATCGGCAGCGTCAAGGTGATGCTGGATGCTTACCTGGAAGGCCGGATTGACCGCCTGTCCGTGGTATCCAACAAGTTCATCAACACCATGACGCAGCAGCCAACCGTGGAGCAATTGATTCCACTGGTGGCGACCCCGGAACAGGAACTCAAGCACCACTGGGACTATCTCTACGAACCGGATGCCAAGGAGCTGCTTGACGGCTTGATGGTCCGCTACGTGGAGTCGCAGGTCTACCAGGCGGTGGTCGAGAACAACGCAGCTGAACAAGCAGCGCGGATGATCGCGATGAAGAACGCTACCGACAACGCCGGTGATTTGATCAGCGATTTGCAGCTGATCTACAACAAGGCGCGTCAGGCTGCGATCACCCAAGAGATCTCGGAAATCGTCGGCGGCGCTGCCGCGGTTTAACGGTTCAAATATTCAGAGGATCCAGCTATGAGTAGCGGACGTATCGTTCAAATCATCGGCGCCGTTATCGACGTGGAATTTCCACGCGACAGCGTACCGAGCATCTACAACGCGCTGAAAGTACAAGGCGCGGAAACTACCCTGGAAGTTCAGCAGCAGCTGGGCGACGGCATCGTTCGTACCATTGCGATGGGTTCCACCGAAGGCTTGAAGCGCGGTCTGGACGTTATCGACTCTGGCGCTGCCATCTCCGTACCGGTCGGTAAAGCGACCCTGGGCCGGATCATGGACGTACTGGGTAACCCGATCGACGAAGCTGGTCCGATCGACACCGAAGAGCGCTGGGGCATTCACCGTCCTGCGCCATCCTTCGCTGAACAAGCGGGCGGCAACGACCTGCTGGAAACCGGTATCAAGGTTATCGACCTGGTTTGCCCGTTCGCCAAGGGCGGTAAAGTGGGTCTGTTCGGTGGTGCCGGTGTAGGCAAGACCGTAAACATGATGGAACTGATCCGTAACATCGCCATCGAGCACAGCGGTTATTCCGTGTTCGCCGGTGTGGGTGAGCGTACTCGTGAGGGTAACGACTTCTACCACGAGATGAAGGACTCCAACGTTCTGGACAAAGTGGCACTGGTCTATGGCCAGATGAACGAGCCGCCGGGAAACCGTCTGCGCGTAGCCCTGACCGGCCTGACCATGGCCGAGAAGTTCCGTGACGAAGGTAACGACGTTCTGCTGTTCGTCGACAACATCTACCGTTACACCCTGGCCGGTACTGAAGTATCCGCACTGCTGGGCCGTATGCCTTCGGCAGTAGGTTACCAGCCGACCCTGGCTGAAGAGATGGGCGTTCTGCAAGAACGTATCACTTCGACCAAGGAAGGTTCGATCACTTCGATCCAAGCGGTATACGTACCTGCGGATGACTTGACCGACCCGTCGCCAGCGACCACCTTCGCCCACTTGGACGCCACCGTCGTTCTGTCCCGTGACATCGCTTCCCTGGGTATCTACCCAGCGGTTGACCCACTGGACTCGACTTCGCGCCAGCTGGATCCGAACGTGATCGGCCAGGAGCACTACGACACCGCTCGCGGCGTCCAGTACGTACTGCAGCGCTACAAAGAGCTGAAGGACATCATTGCGATCCTGGGTATGGACGAGCTGTCGGAAACCGACAAGCAGTTGGTATCCCGCGCTCGTAAGATCCAACGCTTCTTGTCGCAGCCGTTCTTCGTGGCTGAAGTCTTCACCGGTGCCTCGGGTAAATACGTTTCCCTGAAAGACACCATTGCTGGCTTCAAAGGCATCCTCAACGGTGACTACGACCACCTGCCAGAACAAGCGTTCTACATGGTCGGCGGCATCGAAGAAGCGATCGAGAAAGCCAAGAAACTGTAATCCCGGCGCCCGGCAACGGGCGCTAATTTAGGTTGAGGCAATCAGATGGCTATGACAGTCCATTGCGATATCGTCAGTGCGGAAGGGGAAATCTTCTCCGGTCTGGTCGAGATGGTGATTGCGCATGGTGAGCTGGGTGATCTTGGTATCGCTCTGGGTCACGCACCGCTGATCACTAATCTGAAACCGGGTCCGATCCGCTTGATCAAGCAGGGCGGGGAAGCCGAGGTGTATTACATCTCCGGTGGTTTCCTCGAGGTTCAGCCGAACATGGTCAAGGTCCTTGCCGACACTGTGCAACGTGCTGCCGACCTGGACGAAGCCTCCGCTCAGGAAGCCGTCAAGGCTGCCGAGAAGGCCCTGCACGAGCGAGGCGCGGAGTTCGATTACGGTTCTGCTGCTGCACGTCTGGCCGAGGCCGCAGCTCAGCTGCGCACCGTCCAGCAGATCCGCAAGAAGTTCGGCGGCTAGGCCGTCTGCTTCCTGTGCGATTGATTAAAAAGGGTAGCCTCGGCTACCCTTTTTTCTTTTCCCGACACTCATCATCTGGTCGCAACCGCTGACCACCCAGGATTGGTAGCCAGTCATGTCTCTCGAAATCGTTATCCTCGCGGCCGGTCAAGGCACCCGCATGCGTTCGGCGCTGCCCAAGGTCTTGCACCCGGTAGCCGGCAATTCCATGCTTGGCCATGTTATCCACAGCGCCCGGCAACTTGATCCACAGCGCATTCACGTGGTGATCGGCCACGGCGCCGATGCGGTACGCGAACGCCTGGCGGCGGATGACCTGAATTTCGTCCTGCAGGACAAACAACTGGGCACCGGTCATGCGGTCGCCCAGGCCGTGCCGTTCATCACGGCTGATACGGTGCTGATTCTCTACGGCGATGTGCCGCTGATCGAAGTCGACACCTTGCAACGCCTGCTCAAGCATGTCGCGCCACAACAGTTGGGCCTGTTGACCGTCGAGCTGGACGACCCCACCGGTTATGGCCGCATCGTGCGTAACGTGGACGGCCAAGTAACCGCCATCGTCGAGCAGAAGGACGCCAACGAAGCCCAGCGCGCGATCACTGAAGGCAATACCGGGATTCTGGCCGTACCGGCCGAGCGTCTGGGTGACTGGATGAGTCGTCTGTCGAACAACAACGCCCAGGGCGAGTACTACCTGACCGACGTGATTGCCATGGCGGTCAGCGACGGGCTGGTGGTCGCCACCGAGCAGCCGCTGGACGCCATGGAAGTGCAGGGCGCCAACGATCGCCGGCAACTGGCCGAGCTGGAGCGCCACTATCAATTGCGCGCCGCCCGCCGCCTGATGGCGCAAGGCGTGACCCTGCGCGATCCAGCCCGTTTCGACGTGCGCGGTGAAGTCAGCGTGGGTCGCGACGTGGTCATCGACATCAACGTCATCCTCGAAGGCAAGGTTGTCATCGAAGACGACGTGGTCATCGGCCCGAACTGCGTGATCAAGGACAGCACCCTGCGCAAAGGCGTGGTGATCAAAGCCAACAGCCATCTCGACGGCGCGATCATGGGGGAAGGCAGCGACGCCGGCCCGTTTGCCCGCCTGCGCCCAGGTTCGGTGCTGGAAGCCCGTGCCCATGTGGGTAACTTCGTTGAACTGAAAAACGCTCATCTGGGCGAAGGCGCCAAGGCTGGGCACCTGACCTACCTCGGTGACGCTGAAGTCGGCGCCCGCACCAACATCGGTGCCGGGACCATTACCTGTAACTACGATGGCGCCAACAAGTGGAAAACCGTGTTGGGTGAAGATGTGTTCATCGGCTCGAACAACTCCTTGGTAGCACCTGTGGATATCTCCAGCGGCGCGACCACGGCGGCCGGTTCGACCCTCACCCAGAATGTGGATAACGGCCAATTGGCAGTCGGACGCGCCCGTCAGCGCAATATCGACGGCTGGAAGCGACCGGAAAAAATCAAGAAGCCGTAAAGTTATCCACAGACCCTTGTGGGAGCGGGCTTGCTCGCGAAAGCGGTCTGTCAGGCAAAGCCGTATTGCCTGATCTGGCCCATTCGCGAGCAAGCCCGCACACATTTGTGAGCAGATTTCTGAATTTTTCTCCCGGCGTCTTGACGACATCCCTTCAATAGGTTTTGATTGCTTACGTTATCTTTCGAATCGAAACTTATATCGCCATGTCGAAACGCAACACACCACAACGCCGTCACAACATCCTAGCCTTGCTCCAGGAGCAGGGTGAGGTCAGTGTGGATGAGTTGGCCAAGTGCTTCGAAACCTCGGAAGTTACGATTCGCAAGGACCTCGCGGCCCTGGAAACCAATGGTTTGCTGCTGCGTCGCTACGGTGGTGCGGTGCCGATGCCGCAGGAGTTGGTGGCCGATAACGGGCAAAGCGTCTCCAAGTACAAACTGGCCATTGCCCGGGCCGCCGTGAAGCGGATCCGCGAGCACGCGCGCATCATCATCGACAGTGGTAGCACCACCGCCGCCATGATCCCGCAACTCGGCCAACAACCGGGCCTGGTGGTGATGACCAACTCCCTGCACGTCGCCAATGCTTTGAGCGAACTGGAGCACGAGCCGGTGCTGTTGATGACCGGTGGCACCTGGGACCCGCACTCCGAGTCGTTCCAGGGCCAGGTGGCCGAGCAGGTCCTGCGTTCCTATGACTTCGACCAGTTGTTCATCGGCGCCGACGGCATCGATCTGGTTCGAGGTACCACCACCTTCAATGAATTACTGGGCTTGAGCCGTGTGATGGCTGAGGTTGCCCGCGAAGTGATCGTGATGGTGGAGGCCGACAAGATCGGCCGCAAGATCCCCAACCTGGAGCTGCCGTGGAGCAGCATCCATACCCTCATTACCGATGATCGCCTGCCCGTAGAGGCCCGCGATCAGATTCAGGCCCGCGGCATCACCGTGATCTGTGCGCCTGTCAGCCAGGAGAAATAGCATGTGTGGAATTGTCGGCGCCGTTGCTGAACGCAACATCACAGCAATCTTGCTTGAAGGCCTCAAGCGCCTGGAATACCGCGGCTACGACAGCGCCGGTGTGGCGGTGTTCACCAACGACCAGAAGCTTGAGCGCATGCGTCGCCCGGGCAAGGTCAGCGAGTTGGAGAATGCGCTGCAAGCCGAACCGCTGCTCGGTCGCCTGGGCATCGCTCACACCCGTTGGGCCACCCATGGCGCGCCGTGCGAGCGTAATGCTCACCCGCATTTCTCCGGCGATCTGGCGGTGGTGCACAACGGCATCATCGAAAACCACGAAGCCCTGCGTGAACAGCTCCAGGCGCTTGGTTATGTGTTCACCTCGGACACCGACACCGAAGTCATCGCCCATTTGCTCAATCACAAGCTCAAGGACCTGATGGACCTGACCGTCGCGCTCAAGGCCACGGTCAAGGAGTTGCACGGTGCCTATGGCCTGGCGGTCATCAGCTCGAAACAACCTGATCGACTGGTGGCGGCCCGCAGCGGCAGCCCATTGGTCGTCGGCCTGGGCCTGGGGGAAAACTTCCTGGCGTCTGATCAGTTGGCGCTGCGCCAGGTCACCGACCGCTTCATGTACCTGGAAGAAGGCGATATCGCCGAAATTCGCCGCGACAGCGTGCAGATCTGGGACCTCGACGGCAAAGGCGTGGAACGTGAGACCGTCCAGTACCGCGACGGTGCTGAAGTCGCCGACAAGGGCGAGTTCCGCCACTACATGCTCAAGGAAATCCACGAACAACCGACTGTGGTGCAACGCACCCTGGAAGGCCGCATGAGCCAGAGCCAAGTGTTGGTCCAGGCGTTCGGTCCACAAGCGGCCGAGTTGTTCGCCAAGGTCCGTAACGTGCAGATCGTGGCCTGCGGCACCAGCTATCACGCCGGTATGGTCGCCCGTTACTGGCTGGAAGAGCTGGCCGGTATTCCTTGCCAGGTCGAAGTGGCCAGCGAGTTCCGCTATCGCAAAGTCGTGGTGCAACCCGATTCACTGTTCGTCACCATCTCCCAGTCCGGCGAAACCGCCGACACCCTGGCCGCCCTGCGCAATGCCAAGGAACTGGGTTTCCTCGCCAGCCTGGCGATCTGCAACGTGGGCATAAGCTCGTTGGTGCGTGAGTCTGACCTGACCCTGCTGACCCAGGCCGGTCGTGAGATCGGCGTGGCATCGACCAAGGCGTTCACCACGCAACTGGTGGGTCTGCTGTTGCTGACGCTGTCCCTGGGCCAGGTCCGCGGCACCCTGGGTGAAGGCGTCGAGGCCAAGCTGGTGGAAGAACTGCGTCGCCTGCCCGCCCGGCTGGGCGAAGCCTTGGCCATGGACGCTATTGTGGAAAAAATCGCCGAGCTGTTCGCTGAGAAAAACCACACCCTGTTCCTGGGCCGTGGCGCGCAGTTCCCGGTGGCGATGGAAGGGGCCTTGAAGCTCAAAGAGATCTCCTACATCCACGCCGAGGCCTACCCGGCCGGAGAACTCAAGCACGGCCCGCTGGCGCTTGTGGATAACGATATGCCGGTGGTCACCGTGGCGCCGAACAACGAGCTGCTGGAAAAGCTCAAGTCCAACCTGCAGGAAGTGCGCGCCCGTGGCGGCCAGTTGATTGTCTTTGCCGACGAAAAGGCTGGCATGACCAACGGCGAAGGCACCCACGTGGTGCACATGCCGCACATCCACGACATCCTGTCGCCGATTCTCTACACCATCCCATTGCAGTTGTTGTCGTACTACGTCGCCGTGCTCAAGGGTACCGATGTGGACCAGCCGCGTAACCTGGCGAAATCGGTCACGGTTGAGTAAGGATGCTGCGCGGGTAACGGATTGTGGTTTTAGAGAATTAAAACTGTCGCTGGTGAATTAAATCTGTCGCAGGTTGCTGATTGTTCTGATCAGCGCCTGTTACGGACGTGCCCAAAATCCCTATTGCCTGCACGAAGCAGCCTCGCTCCGATCTGCATATGACTCCGAGAATCCGGCGCGATGAATCGCTACATTCGTATATGCAGCGAATCCTTTACCTCAATTTGGGAAATCCGGATTTCTCGAAGCTAAAAAAACTCCTACCGTACAAAATCGATAAGCTGACGATAAAAATCATTGCGTCAGTTCTGAATTGGCCAGGATGCTACGGCTTCAATCGTTTACTTCATGAACACACCAGTTATGCACTTGTTGGTGTGTTCAAGGACACTAACTGTTGGCGCCGATGCCGAGTTGACCCAGTTGCCGAGATTTTACTGACCCAGTCTGACTCCTCGTGAATCATTGTTTGTGCTCGATTGTTGTAGTTTTAGAGATGGGACAGTCTTGCGTCGGCAATTAGGTCAATCCGGGGGCAGCATCAACAGCACATGACTTTATTTACATATGTATCTGCTCATGGAGGTGTAAGGTGTTTGGTCGATTGAGGTTTTTGTCAGCGAGGAACTCATGGTAGTTCGAGTTCAAGGGGGGCTTGGTTAAAAAGTGTTGCTGTCTATTATTCAGCGTGTGCTGATAATTTGTTACAGTTGGATACATTTTTTTTATCTTCAGTGCGAGAGATTTAATAGCAACGCATGATGATACCTTGGGCATAATAGTTGCGCCTTGAATGCCATCCGGTGCCGTTTGGTGCTCGGCTCATCGGCAGTGCTTCATGTCAGACCAGTCTTCTCCAACACAATTGACCAAGGGATTCTGATGATCTGGTTTCTTGAAGGGCAAGCTTCTCAGCGTGAGATCATCCTGGGCGCCCGCGAAGCTTTACCCGTGGGCATTAAAATCTTTGCCTCCCACCGCGCTGATCGCCCTGAAATCACCCGTCTGGCTGACCACAGCTTCGTTGAGCCTTTGGATCGTGACGAGCGCCTTCTGTGGGTGATCAAAACGGCCCGCGCCAATGCAGTCAAAGTCGTCGTAGCGGGTCGCGTGGGCGGAGCCTATGAGGCACATCGACATGAGTTCGAAAATGCTGGGCTGGCACTGGTCACCGGAGGTACCTCACCTAGAACGTTTGAGCTCGTCGATAACAAAAGCCTGTTTACTGCCGAAGCCGAGCGCGCGGGCCTTGCCTGTGTACCTGCTATCACGGTCAACAATGCCGATGAGCTGGTGTCTGCCTATCAGCTACTGTCGGCCCAAGGTGCGGTGTGCATCAAGCCGGTGGTCGGGATTTATGGGCAGGGATTCTGGCGCTTCAATGAACACTGCGATCCTTTCCGCTGCTTCGCTAATCCTGACGCTCGCGAGGTCAGTTTCAATGCGTACCTGAGCCTTTACAAGCAGGCTGTAGAGCAACCCCCGATGCTGGTCATGCCCTACATGATGGGTAGCGAGTGCTCTGTAGATATGGTGTGCGAGGGTGGAAAAGTCATCGAATTTGTCGGTCGTCGCAAGGAGGGTGTGCATCAGTTTTTCGAACGTGACACCCCGGCTACCCGTTTAGCTTTGCGCGCCGCAGAGCATTTTGGCTGTGACGGTATCGTCAATGTTCAAACCCGCGACGATGCCGCAGGCCAGCCTCATCTTCTTGAAATCAATGCGCGCTACTCCGGAGGGATCGGTTACACCCGTGCAACCGGCATCAACCTCGCCGGTATCTTTGCGACCCGTCGACTGGGCTTCCCTGTACCTATCAGCGACTGGATTGACGGTGTGCGGGTCAAACCGATCACCGTCGCTGTGACTATCTCTGGTTGATATTAAATTGCCTCTCAAGTTGTTACACTTTTGTACAGTCAATACGATTTTACTCAGGGAGGGAGTGCATGCTCGCGCCAGGCGCTAACACCGCTTTATCAGGAAGCAAAGCCGCCTGGACCTTAGAATCCGATCAGCTGACAGCCTTCGGATCGACGGCGGCCATTGCTCTTCTTCCGGTTGATGAAAAACGTAGCCCTAAAGGCACACCGGCCCTTTTCCATGCGCCCCAGACAGATTGGATGGAGTGGAGCGGGGAACCTGAGCAAATTGCCTGTTCCATTGACTTCACAAGACTTCCGACTGGAAGCGACCGGGTGTTGGTTGTCGTTTATATCTATTCGAACCTTGGGCCAATCAGTGCCTTACGAGCGTTGCGTTTAACTATTGACGGCACAATCAAGTATCACCTGGACATCAGTGGCCAAGGTGAAACCGCGATGATTATCGGGGAGTTTTACTTAAGAGCTGGGCAGTGGAAATTCAGGGCGCTGGCCGAAGGGTCAGCTTATGGACTGTCGGCACTGGGCCGCCGTATCGGCCTCGATATCGACGACGCCAACCCCGAAAGCCGTAGGTCTGATCCCGAATCTGGCCGTAACGGATCGGCCTCCAGTGCTACCGGTACCGGGTTCGCCGTGTCGCCATCGATGGTAGTGACCTGCGCCCATGTAATTGAGGGGATGTCTGAGGTAAGGATCAACTCATTTAATGGTCATCATCGGGTGGAGCCGGTGATGGTCGATACACGCAACGACATTGCGCTCTTGCGCGTTGAGCATGGAACGCTTTCTCCGGTACGGTTTTCCGGTGCCTCAGGGTGTTCACTGGGTGATCCGGTGGTCGCCGTAGGCTACCCGATGTCAGGTGTTGCAGGAGGGGGCGCGCATGTTACGCAAGGGGGTGTCTCCGCGTTGTTTGGCCTGCGCAATGACTCGAGCCTGCTGCAGTTCACGGCGCCAATTCAGCCAGGCTCAAGTGGTAGCCCGCTGTTCGACGCTGCTGGGGGTGTAATGGGGATGGTCACTTCATCCGTTCCCGACGCTCAGAATATGAACTTCGCGGTGAAACTCAATCTCCTTGTTTCTTTTCTCGATGCGTGCAATGTGTCGGTAGTGCTTGATCCGCTCAAGGCGTCTATAAGCGCCTCGGAAATTGCCCGACGCGTACAACCCTCGCTATGGAAGATTGAAGCTCGAAATTGAATCAGCGTTTTTGCAGTGGATTTTTAGGTGCGTACGTTAGGTTCACTACTACCGGCCACAGGAAACAATTATGGAACTTAACTTAGTGAACCACGGACCGACGAGGATGAGCGCGCTACTGATGCGCGGGCTACTCGAAGTTAACATTGCCGCATCCACTATTTCTCCGGAAACCCTGTTTGGATTTGCCGAGCGTCGTAATCCCAAGCGCGCATTTCTATTTGTCTCTCGGGTATTAGGCAAGCATATCCCGGTCAAGCCATCGGTGATGCAAGCGAGCTATGAGTGCCTGGCTGCGCAAATTCCTGCTGACCTGCCTGGCCCCGTGCTGGTCATTGGCATGGCTGAAACTGCCGTTGGTCTAGGCGCTGGCGTACACCGCGCATTCAGTACCACCCGCCCCGATACGCTGTACATCGTGAGTACGCGCCACCCCGTAGGCCGCGATATTTTCGCTCGTTTTGAAGAAGAGCACAGCCACGCCAGCGCACATCTGATTCATATGCCCGTCGATCCTGAGCTGCGAGACGCACTGCTGAACGCCCGTTCTCTGGTGCTGGTGGATGACGAGGCCTCAACCGGCAAGACGTTTATCAATCTGCACACTGCATTGATCAACAGCGGCCTGTCGCAGATCGAGCGCGTTGTCACGTGCGTGCTGACGGATTGGTCGGGTGATGCTGTGACCAACAGCATCGGCAACTCAACCGCTCAGGTTTCCCTGATTCGTGGTGACTATCAGTTCATCGAGGATCTGCAAGCCCCGCTGCCCGAAATGCCTGAGTTGGGCACCGTTGCGGCGGGCGATTGGCCAATTGATCCGCTGAACGATTGGGGTCGCCTCGGCACCCGTGCAGTAGCAGACACCCTGGCCCCGGATATTGTGATTGAGCCGGGACAGCGGGTGTTGGTGGTAGGCACGGGTGAGTTTGTGTGGAAGCCGTTCCTGCTGGCCGAGCGCCTGGAGCGCGGTGGCGCTGATGTGCATTTCAGCTCGACTACGCGCTCGCCCATCGCTCTGGGGCACTCGATTCACCATGCCATGTCATTTTCCGATAACTATGGGCTTGGAATCGTGAACTTCCTCTATAACGTTGCACCAGGCCAGTTTGACCGTGTGCTGATCTGCACGGAAACCGATGCGATGGCAGTGCCTTCGTCGCTGATCGAGGCGTTGAGCGCGGAGGTCATCGTCGATGCGCGTTAATCGCCCACTGGCCTTGGTGGACCTGGATGACACGTTGTTCCAGACGGCGCGCAAAATGCCGGAGGAAGCCGAGCGCTTCCCTGCATCCTTTGACGTGTCAGGCAACGTGAGTGGCTATATGTCAACGGTGCAAAAGCAATTCGTCGAATGGCTCTTGATGAGCACCGATGTGGTGCCGGTGACTGCCCGCTGCGCTGAAGCGTTCAGTCGCGTTCGACTCGACTTCCCCGGCGGGGCGATCTGCTCTCACGGTGCCGTGATCCTCAATCCGGATCGCAGTGTCAACAGCGACTGGCACGCCATTATGATTGAGACGCTGCGGGACTATCAGCTGCGGCTGCCGCAACTCTGCGCCGCCGCCCTGCAACTTGGCGAAGAGCGGGGCATTTCCCTGCGCGGCTGGGTGGTGGAGGAAGCCAAACAGCAGCACTACGTCGTCATCAAGCAAAACACTGGCCGAGACTCGGACCTTGCAGCGATTTTGATGCAAATCAAAGCGCGCGGGTTGCTTGAGGATATGCACGTGCATACCAATGGCAACAACCTGGCGCTGTTGCCCAAGGGGCTATCCAAGCGTGTAGCCGTTGAGCATTACCTCGCCCTTGATAGGCAGCTAAATGGTGGGCGGCCTGTGCTCGGTTTCGGCGATAGCATTACCGACCTGGGTTTCATGGACCTCTGTCATTTCTGGTCCACGCCGGCGCGCAGTCAATTGGCGAGTGCGGTGCAGGGGGTTATCCATGAATAACGCGCTCACGGCATTGGACACTGTCGGCAGCGGCAGTTACCTAGCGGATGATGTGCATTTTCTCTTGCAACCCATGCAAATGAGCGCGACGGATGTGCTGGAGAAGGAGCGCCTGATCCAGTCCAGAGAAAAGCATTATTCTGAAATGATCAGCACCGAGTCGGCGCCCTCAGCCACGCATATGGCGCTTTATGAGCATGCAATGACACAGAACGCGGGCCGTATGGCCGCCGACGTGCAGTCCCTCGCCCTGGCCCTTGATCATCTCTACCCTGGCCCGACCATTGCCCTCGTCTCGTTTGTGCGGGCCGGCCTGCCGTTGGGCGTGCTGCTGCGTCGGGCGTTACTCGACAAAGGCCGAGACACCAGCCACTACGGGATCAGTATCGTCCGTGACCGGGGCATCGACACCGTTGCCCTCGAGGCGATTATCGCCCGTCATGGTGCTGAGAACGTGGTGTTTGTCGATGGCTGGACAGGCAAAGGCGCCATTTCCGGTGAGATCAAGCGCAGTCTGGCTGGCGATTCACGCTTCCCCGAGACACCGCGCCTGGTGGTGCTGGCTGATCCCTGCGGCCGCGCCTGGTTGGCGGCGTCGTCGGATGACTGGATCATTCCATCCGGCATCCTCGGTGCGACGGTATCCGGGTTGATCTCGCGCAGTATCTGGCCTGCCAACGGCGGGCTGCACGGCTGTGTGATGTATAGCCACCTGGAGGCGCATGACGTTACCCGCGACTTCATTGATCGAATCGAAGCCATTCGCCAGGACATCGACGTGGACGCGGCCCAGCCATGGACCTCGACCCAAGCCAGCGCCCTGCAACAACTTGCGCAGGGCACCGTCGACCAGTTGGCATCGCGTTTCCAGATCACCAACATGAACCGCGTCAAACCGGGCATCGCTGAAGCCACGCGAGCTGTCCTGCGTCGGGTGCCGTTCAAGGTGCTGGTACGTGATCGGGCTGACATTGATGTTCAGTTGCTGATGCACCTCACCGAACGGGCCCATGTCGATGTGGAGGAGGCCGGTGATGCTCTGGGCCCCTACCGCGCAGTGACCATTATCAAGAGCGTGAGTTGATGAAGCTCATCTCACCTTTCGCACTGGGCGCAACGCTGTACATGCCGGCGACACGCGCAGACATCACCGAAGTGATAATGGGCCGCAAGTACCCCGAACTTCGTTCCGTGGTGATTTGCCTGGAAGACGCGGTCGCCCAGTGCGATATCGCTGACGCCTTGAAAGACCTGCGTAATGTCCTGCACAGTATTGGTCGCGAAAACGGTCGCCCGGCCAATGGACCGCTGGTGTTTGTTCGACCGCGAGACTCTTCGATGGCGGCAGTGCTGAATGACTGGCCGGAGATCTGTTGGATCGATGGATTTGTGGTGCCCAAGCTGACGCTGGTCAACTTGATTAAATGGCAACAGGCCGTCACTCATCCCGGCCTCGCACTCATGCCCACCCTCGAAACGAAAGAGGTCTACAGCCCGAACGCGATGGTCGAGTTGGGTGATGCACTCAAGCGTGAACTGGGTGACAGGATCATTGCGTTACGCATTGGCGGCAACGACTTGATGGGCTGCCTGGGTCTGCGCCGTAACCCGAGGACCACGCTTTACCAAACGCCCATGGGCTATGTGATCCCGATGCTGGCGGGGGTGCTGGGCGCCCAGGGCTTTGCGCTCACTGCGCCGGTGTTCGAGCAGATGTCGACCCCACAATTGCTGGGTGAAGAGCTGGAGTTGGACATTGCTCACGGCCTGGTCGGCAAGACGGCGATTCATCCTGGGCAGATCGCTGTTATCCAGGATGCATTCCGCGTGAGCATCGAGGACCTCAATAGTGCAATGTTGATCGTCAACGATGACGCTCCGGCTGTATTCAAGCATGACGATGCCATGTGTGAACCCGCCACGCATTTTCGCTGGGCGACCAGAATTATCGAACGCGCCCAATGGCATGGCGTGAAAGCTGCCGATTCATCTTATGCAGAGCAACTGCGATTGGCGGAAGTGAGCCGATGAAAGCAATGCCTTTAGCGTCATGGTGTTGCTATCAAATTCAGTAACCGGTGTTTCTGATACCAACCAGAAACACAAAGATCATCAAGGAGCGTAAAGATGGCACTTACATTGTCGAAGAACCAATCGATTTCCCTGGAAAAAACCGGCGGGGCCGGCTTGACCAAAATTACGCTGGGCTTGGGCTGGGATCCGGTTAAAGGTGGTTTTTTTGGTAAGTTGATGGGGGCAGGTACGGAAATCGACCTCGATGCTTCCTGCATTCTGTTCGATGAACACCTCAACGCGGTAGACCTGGTGTGGTTCCGTCAATTGGCCTCCAAGGACGGTTCGATCAAGCACTCCGGCGACAACCGTACGGGCGAGGGCAGTGGCGATGATGAGTCGATCTATGTTGACCTCCAGGCCCTGCCGGCTTCGATCAAGTATCTGGCCCTGACCTGCAATAGTTTTACCGGTCAGAACTTCGAAAAGGTCGAAAACGCTTACTGCCGTATTCTCGACACTTCGAAAAACGCCGAGCTGGCACGCTTTAACCTGTCTGAAAAAGGTCGCCACACCGGCGTGGTCATGGCAAGCCTGACCCGTGGGCCACTAGGGTGGGAATTCAAGGCCATCGGGCAAACAACCAACGGCCGGACGGCCGACGATCTTGTCAGCCTGGCGGTTGAGGCGTTGCGCGCATGACTAGTCTGGTACCAGGTGGTAATGCGCCGGTCGCCACCGGTTCTATCCGGGTCGATGTCAGCTACTCGCCACTCCCAGGCGCTGATATCGATGTTTCAGCCTTTGCATTGTCTCCATCGGGCAAGGTCAAGAATGACTCGGCGATGTGCTTCTATGGGCAGCCGAACATCCTGGCAGGCGCCGTTCAGATGACGGATTCGTCGTCAGGCCGGGCGACGTTTACGGTTGATCTCAGCCGCCTTGCAGCAGATGTGGAAAAAATTGCCCTGACGGCCACTATTCACGAAAACAAGGCAAGTTTTGATCGGGTTTCGTCACTCTCCGTGACACTCAGCGGTGGCCTGGATGCGCAGATTTCCACGAGCGGCATGAAAGAAACGGCGCTGATCCTGGGCGAGTTTTATCGTCGCCAGGGCGAGTGGAAATTCCGTTGTGTTGCTCAAGGTTTTGCTGGCGGCCTTGCACCATTGGCTACTCATTTCGGCGTTGAGATCGCCGACACACCGACCCCGACACCTGCTCCCGCTGTTCCGGCGCCGGCCGCTGCGCCTAAAGCGACGGTTAGCCTGAGCAAGGTGACGCTGGACAAGTCTCGCGCCAGCATCAGCCTGGAAAAGTCAGCGTCGGGTTTTGGCCTGATCAAAGTCAACCTCAACTGGAACCAGGGAAAAAAGGGCGGGTTCTTTGGGAAAAGCAAATCTATCGACCTCGATGTCGGCTGTCTGTTCGAGATGCAGGACGGCTACAAAGGCGTTGTGCAGGCACTCGGCAATGCGTTTGGCAGCCTGACGGAAGAACCCTTCGTGCAATTGATGGGGGACGACCGGACCGGTTCCGTGACCGGCGGCGAGTGGATTCATATCAATGGCCAACAGTGGAGCAAGGTTCGACGCATCTTGGTCTACGCCTTCATCTATGACGGCGCGCCCAACTGGGCCGAGACCGACGGCGTGGTCACGATCTTCGTACCTGGACAGCCTGAAATCGAAGTTCGATTGAACGAAGAGGGCGGTCGACTGGGTTGCTGCGCGATCGCGCTGCTGGAAAATGACAATGGCGCCGTGAAAGTGACACGTCGGGTCGATTTCCATAAGTCCCAGGCACCTATGGATACGGCCTACAACTGGGGCATGCGCTGGTCGGCGGGCTCCAAATAATTAATTGCAAAACGGGGGCTACGGCCCCTCTTTGAGAGGAAGATCCCATGCTGGAATGGCTGAAAACAAATGCAGCGAAGGCGCGTGAAGCGCTGACGACCGAAGTCGGCAAGTTCAAGAACAAGAACTTTATGGAGGCCACGGCCTCGGCCTGCGCAATGATCGCTGCGGCTGATGGTGAAGTCTCTTCTGCCGAAAAAATGAAGATGACAGGCTTTATCAATAATTCGCCGGAATTGAAGGTGTTTAACCTCAGTGACGTGATCAAGTCGTTCAATGATGCCGTGGGCAAGTTTGAATTCGACTTTGCCATTGGTCAGGCCGAAGCACTTAAGATTATCAACAAAATCAAAGGCAACGACGGCGCGGCCCGTCTTCTGGTGCGCGTTGCCTGCGCGATCGGCTCTTCGGATGGTGACTTTGACGCCAAGGAAAAAGCCGCCTGCCGCCTGATCTGTCTCGAGCTGGGCCTGAACCCTGCTGATTTCGAACTATAAGGCGTATGACCGTGGAAGCTACCCATATCGGTTTTCCCCCTCTGACGATGGCGGTATTCGTCGCTATCGCACTGGGTGCAATGTTGCTGGACATGGTTACCCACCGGGGTGACAAGCCGGTGTCCCTGATGAAAGCGTCCATCTGGTCGATTTTTTGGATCGCGATCTCCCTGGGATTTGCAGGGTTCCTGTATTACGAGCACGGCCCTGAAGTCGCCAGTCTGTTCGTCACCGGCTACGCCTTGGAGAAAGTCCTGAGCGTGGATAACCTCTTTGTGTTCATGGCAATTTTTGCCTGGTTCAAAGTGCCGGACGGCTTGCGCCACCGCGTACTGTATTGGGGCATCATCGGCGCCATCGTTTTCCGTGGCATTTTTGTGGCCATCGGTACTGGCTTGCTGGCGTTCGGCCCATGGGTTGAAATCGTGTTTGCGGTGATCGTGGCCTGGACGGCTGTGATGATGTTGAGAAGCGGCGGTGACGATGAAGAGGAGGAGGACTACTCCACTCACATGGCTTATCGGTTCGCTAAAAAACTGTTCCCGGTGTGGCCAAAGCTGCACGGCAATAGCTTTTTCGTACGCCGCAAGGTGCTCGAAGCTGAGCTGTTGAAACCAGAGAACAAAGGGATGAGCTTGGCCGCCAAGGGGGGGCTGTTTGCGACCCCGCTGTTTCTGTGTCTGGTCGTTGCTGAAGTCTCCGATGTGCTGTTTGCTTTTGACTCCGTACCCGCCGTTATTGCGGTGAGCCGTGAGCCGTTGATCGTTTATTCGGCAATGCTTTTCGCTATCCTCGGCCTGCGTACGATGTACTTTGTGCTGGAAGCACTGAAGCGCTATCTGGTACATCTCGAGAAAGCGGTTATTGCACTGCTGTTTTTTATCGCCATCAAGCTCGGGCTGAACGCGACCAATCACATTTTCCACCACGGCTACAACATTGATGCGAACACCAGCCTGTTAATCGTAATGGTTGTACTGGTTATCGGCGTCGTCGCAAGCATCATGTTTCCTGGCAAGGAAGAAGCGCCCGCTGAACTCAGCTAATTTAATTCGCTAAATCACAAGGAGTTGCACCCATGGCTTTGACACTTCAGAAAGGCGGCAACCTGTCGCTGTCCAAAACTGATCCATCGCTGACCAGACTGATTGTTGGTTTGGGTTGGGATCCTCGTGCCACAGACGGCACCGAGTTTGACCTGGACGCCAGTGCGTTCCTGCTCTCTGCTGCGGGCAAAGTTCGCGGCGAGCAAGACTTCATTTTCTATAACCAGCTCAAAAGCGTCGACGGTTCTGTAGAGCACACCGGTGACAACCGCACTGGCGCCGGCGACGGTGATGACGAGGTGATCAAGGTTGACCTGAGCCGCGTACCTGCCGAGATTGACAAGATTTCGTTCACCGTGACCATTCACGACGCAGACGCGCGCAAGCAGAACTTTGGTCAAGTGGGTGGCGCCTTCATCCGTATCGTCAACGAAGTCAGCGGCGCTGAAGTCGTGCGTTACGACCTGGCAGAGGATGCTTCGACTGAAACAGCGATGATCTTCGCCGAGTTGTATCGCAATGGCAACGAATGGAAATTCCGTGCTATCGGCCAAGGCTACGCTGGCGGCCTGAAGTCCGTGGCGAACAGCTTCGGCATGAATTTCTGATCTATCACTCCATTTACTGAGGAATCTACACATGGCAGTTTCATTGTCCAAAGGCGGTAACGTCAGCCTGTCCAAAGAAGCCCCCGGCCTGACCGAAGTCATTGTTGGCCTGGGCTGGGACCCTCGCGTGACCGATGGCACCGAATTCGACCTGGACGCGTCGATCTTCATCGTGGGCGAAAACGGCAAAGTGCTCGATGACAACAGCTTCATCTTCTACAATAACAAAAAGTCGGCCGATGGTTCCGTCGAACACATGGGTGATAACCGCTCGGGTGCTGGCGAAGGCGACGACGAGCAGGCAACGGTCAAGCTGACCGGCCTGGCGCCGGCAGTGAAGAAGCTGGTGTTCGCAGTGACTATTCACGATGCCGAAGCACGCAAGCAAAGCTTTGGTCAGGTCTCCAATGCGTTCATCCGCGTGGTCAACAAAGCCGACGGCAAAGAGCTGGCGCGTTATGACCTGAGCGAAGACGCTTCTACTGAAACCGCGATGATTTTCGGCGAACTGTATCGCAACGGCGAAGAGTTCAAGTTCAAGGCAATCGGTCAAGGTTTCGCCGGCGGCCTCAAGCCATTGGCTGAAGCCCATGGCGTCAGCATCGGCTAACGCTGTGCAGTGACAAAAGGCCCCTGTTTTACACAGGGGTTTTTTATGTGTGCGTAAAACTGGATATCGCTTCCGGTGCTTGGGATCGCTCGCTGCGCTTTTACCCTCGAGTTGGGAAAAAGTCTTCCGCCGTGTTTGTCAGAAGGTGAAGGTGCACGGCTTCATCGGCTGCAGCTATGCGCTCAAGTGCGTGTAGCAGCAAGGGGCTAGAGGCGACCCTGGGATCGCCCAGCATTTTTGGGCATCGTGGTGACAAACTATGTTGTAAGCGACCAGATCCAGCCTGCCGGCTCGGATCCGAAACGCTCACACAAACCAACCCCCTGATTCAGGGGTTTTTTTTTAGGGCAACTAAACTTCATGCCGATTTGGGCCGGGAACCGAGCTTCAATCGCGCCTTGGTCGGCGAGCCCTGTTCGTCGTTTTCAGGGCGAGCCACTGAACAACTACGTTGACAACATGGGGCATAGGTGATGATATCAAGTCATACGACAACGTATGACATAGAAAATAATAAAAACGAAAGGCGCAGTCATGTCTTCTACATTTACCGCCCAGCGAGATTGCAGGTCACCGGCCCGACGCGTTAGCGCAGGGTGCCAGCTACTTCCCTCGCTTGCCGAACAGCCCCGTGCGGGCTCGCCATGCAATCCAATTCCCCTATCCCAACGTTCAGGCCTGCGCGCCTGCCTCGCCAGGCGTTAGCGCTCGGCGTGCCCGTTTCTTGCTCAACTTCAACCCCACAATGAATGGCAGCACCTGGAGAACAATAATGAAGAAAACAATCTGCGCCTCTTTGATCGCCTCTTTTCTGAGCCTGACCGCTGGCACGGCAATGGCCGCCGACGTCGGAGACTGGCCAAGCCGTCCGGTGCAGGTGGTGGTGATTGCCAACGCCGGCGGTGACACCGATTTCAACGCACGAATGATGGCCAAATACTTCACCAAGCTCACTAGAAAATCCATGGTGGTGACCAATATGGCCGGCGGGGGCGGGACGATCGCCGCCGATGCGGTGAAAAGCGCGGCACCGGATGGCAATACAATCTTGTTCACCCATACCGGCCAGTTGATCGTCAACGAGGTCGCGGGGCTGTCGGAGGACCGTTTTGATGCGTTCGATATCTCCTGCATTGCCGGCGTCGACAAAGGCGCGGTGTTCGTCTCGGCGAAAAGCTCGGGCATCGACAGCCTCGACCAACTGATTGAAAAAGCCAAGGCCAAGCCCGGCACCATCACCTACGGCACTGAGATGGGCAACTTCTCTCATCTGCAGGGCCTGATGTTCGAGAAGCTCGCCGGCGTGAAGCTGAAAATGGTCGACAGCGGCACGGTGTCCGAAAAAATCGTCGCCTTGCTGGGCAAGCGTATTGAGCTCGGTGCCATCAGTTATGGTTCGGTCCAGGATTACATCGCCAGCGGCAAGATGACCGCTTTGGGCCAGCCCAACGCTGAGCGCAACGCGTTGCTAGGCGACGTCAAGACGTTCAAGGAGCAAGGTGTGGATTTGATCCTGGACAAGCCTTACGTCGTCGCTTTCCCGAAAGGCACCGACCCGGCCATCGTCAAGAAAATGGCCAAGATTATGAAGGACATTACCGAACAGCCGGAATACGCCGAAGAGCTGAAAAAGTCCTTCAAGCAGCCGGTCAGCTTCCAGGGCACCGAAGAAGCTGTTGCCACCCTGAACAAAACCCGTGACAGCTTCATGCAGTTCAAGGACGAGATGCGTAAAGCCAAATAATTTACGTAACGGCTCGGGTGGGCGCCGTGTTGGCAAGCACCCGATTGCCGGTCCTTTCCAGCAAGAGGAGCCTGTATGGATTCCTATAAAAGAAACGAGCTGATAGCCGGCGTGGCCATGCTCGGCGCCGGTGTGGCTTATCTCGTATTGACCTTGAACCTGCCGCGTCGCGGGTTGGTTGATGCCGCGTTTGTACCTTGGGTGCTTGCCGTCGCGTTGTGCCTGTTGGGTGCGTTGCAATTGTGGGCGTGGCGAAAGCTGCCGGACAAGAGCCCCGAACCGGCGCAAAAGCCGGAGTCGATCGATTACCCGACGGTCTTCAAATCCCTGGCATTGGTGCTGCTTTTTACAGCGCTGCTGGAGACGGTGGGTTTCGTGATCATGACGGTGCTTTATCTCTATGCCCAGTTCATCGTGCTGACCCCGGCGGAACAAAAGGTCAAGCACCTTCAATACGCGTTGATAGCGGTCGTTTCGGCAGTTCTGATTTTTTACATTTTTCGCCATGGCTTCGACTTGCTCCTGCCGGTCGGTTTATTGGATTTCTAGGGGGCGGCCATGATTGAGCTCATGCAACAAGGCTTTGGGGTCATACTTACACCCTACGTCTTTCTCCTGATCACCCTCGGCGTTGCGGTGGGGATCGTTTTTGGTGCGGTGCCCGGCCTCTCGGCCACGATGGCCATCGCGCTGTGCTTGCCGCTGACGTACTCGATGGGCCCCGGTCCGGGCCTGGCGCTGCTGGTCGCGCTGTTTGTCGGTGCTACCTCGGGAGGGCTGATATCGGCGATATTGCTCAACATACCGGGAACGCCGGCCTCCATCGCCACGACCTTCGACGGTTGGCCGCTAATGAAGAAGGGCCAGGGCGTCAAAGCCTTGGGTATTGGTGTGGTGTTTTCTTTCCTGGGGACGATTTTCAGCATCGCCGCGCTGATGTTCATCGCTCCGATCCTGGCGGAGCTGGCCCTGAGCTTTGGCCCGCACGAATACTTTTCCATCGCGATTTTCTCGCTGACGTTGATCGCCACGCTGTCTACCGGCTCGCTGGTCAAAGGCTTGTTTGCCGGTGCCCTGGGCTTTGCCTTTTCTACCGTGGGGATTGCGCCGGTCGAGGCGATTCGCCGCTTTACCTTTGACCTGCCGAGCCTCAATGGCGGCTTCGCCATGCTCACCGTCATGATCGGTATGTTTGCCGTCGCCGAAGTGCTGAAGTTTGCTGAAAGCGCGCGCCTGAGCCACCGGGCCAGACCACAGCACGTCAGCATGAAAGGTGTGAAAGGTTTTGGTTTTTCGATGAAGGAGTTTGTCGGCCAATTGCCCAATGCTGGCCGTTCCTCCCTGATCGGCCTGGGCATCGGTATCCTGCCCGGCATCGGTGCCGGGACATCGAATATCGTTTCTTACATCGTTGCAAAGAAGCGCTCCAAGACCCCAGAGGAATTCGGCAAAGGCAAGATCGATGGCGTGGTCGCCAGCGAGGCGGCCAACAATGCCGGTATTGGTGGTGCGATGATTCCACTGCTGACGCTGGGCATTCCCGGCGATACCACCACGGCGGTCATGCTCGGCGGGTTCATGATCCACGGCCTTCAGCCTGGGCCTCTGCTGTTTATTAGCCAGGCACCGCTGGTCTACACGATTTTCGCCGCGCTGATCCTCGCTTCCGTGCTGATGCTGGTGCTCGAGTTCTACGGCCTACGCATGTTCATCAAACTGCTGGCGGTGCCCAAGCACATCCTGCTGCCAATCATCCTGGTGCTCTGTGTGGTCGGGGCCTTCGGCCTGAACAGCCGGATCTTCGATGTCTGGGCGGTGTTGCTGTTTGGCTTGCTGGGATACGGGTTTGTAAAAGCCGGTTTGCCGATTGCACCGTTCATCATCGGTTTCATCCTGGGCCCCATGGCTGAAACCAACTTGCGCCGTGGCTTGATGCTGTCCGATGGGAACTTCGGCGGCTTCCTGAGCAATCCCATCTCTGCGTGCTTTCTCATCCTGGCCGCCGCCTCCATCTCCTGGCACGTGGTGACGGTCATTCGCAACAGGAAAAGTGCTGCTATTGAGTTGATGCGCAGCTAGCCCGCTGCTTTCGTCCGCATTTGCTGCTGTAACCCGAACCCGGGTTGCAGCCGCCGCCCCAAATGTTCGGAGCATAGCCATGCAAGACACGCCTCAAATGCCTTGCGCCGACGACGACCGCATTGCCTGGGTGCGCGTGGCCTCGGTGTTCCTGCCATTGGCCAACCCCATCAGCGATGCCAAGGTGCTGACCGGTCGGCAAAAGCCAATGATAGAAATCGCCATGTTGTTCGTGGAAATTGAAACCAGGGATGGCCACCGTGGACTGGGGTTCAGCTATTCCAAGCGCGCCGGTGGCCCCGGGCAATTTGCCCACGCCGAGGAAGTCGCCCCCAGCCTCATCGGCGAAAACCCCAGCGACATTTCAAAACTGTGGGACAAGCTCTGCTGGGCGGGTGCCTCGGTAGGGCGCAGCGGCCTGGCCACACAGGCCATTGGCGCATTCGATGTCGCCCTGTGGGATCTGAAAGCCAAGCGGGCCAATCTTTCCCTGGCTCGCTTGCTCGGCGCCCATCGCGATTCCGTCCAGTGCTACAACACGTCGGGTGGATTCCTGCATACGCCGCTTGATCAATTAATGATCAATACCGACCTGTCTCGGGAAAAGGGCATTGGGGGTATCAAGCTCAAGGTGGGCCAGCCTGACCAGGCACTGGATCTGCACCGGGTCAGCACCGTCCGCAAACACCTGGGTGATGACTTCCCATTGATGGTCGACGCCAACCAGCAATGGGATCGGCCCACCGCGCAGCGTATGTGCCGCCGTCTCGAGCAGTTCAACTTGATCTGGATCGAGGAACCGCTCGATTGCTATGACGCCGAAGGTCATGCCGCGCTGGCGCTGCAATTTGATACACCGATCGCGACCGGTGAAATGCTCACCAGCGTTGCCGAGCACTGGGAGTTCATCAAATTGCGCGCGGCCGATTACCTGATGCCCGACGCGCCCCGTGTCGGCGGCATTACCCCTTACCTCAAGGTTCAGGCATTGGCCGAGCAAGCGGGGCTGATGATTGCGCCGCACTTTGCCATGGAGCTGCACATTCATCTGGCCGCCACGTATAGCCGCGAGCCCTGGGTGGAACATTTCGAATGGCTGGAGCCGCTGTTCAACGAGCGCATGGAGACACGTGACGGGCGCATGCTGGTGCCCACCCGGCCTGGCCTGGGGCTGTCTTTGAGCGAGCAAGTGGCGGGCTGGACGGCGAACCAGGCTGAGTTCTGGAAGCGTGCGTAAGCCGATTGAGGAGAGAGGCATGTCGTCGTTGAACCACGAAGTTATCCAGCGCATCGAGCAGGTGGTCGGACCGTCAGGGTGGGTGCGTGATCCCGAGCTGATGCGCGGCTATCTGACGGACTGGCGTAACGCCTACCAGGGCCAGGCTGCCCTGGTGGTACGCCCGGCCAGCACCGCAGAGGTGGCCGACGTTGTACGGCTCTGCCATGACGCCGGGATTGCCGTGGTGCCACAGGGCGGCAATACCGGTTTGTGCGGCGGCTCGATCCCTGATGCCTCTGGCAACCAAGTGGTGCTGTCCTTGACCCGGATGAAGCGCATCCGTGAAATCGACTTGGCGAATGAAACCATCACGGTCGAGGCCGGGGTGATCCTGCAGCAGCTACAGGACACCGCCCATCAGGTCGATCGTCTGTTCCCGCTGTCGCTGGGGGCTGAGGGCAGCTGCACGGTGGGCGGCAATCTGGCGACCAATGCCGGCGGGACGGCGGTGCTGCGTTACGGCAACATGCGTGAACTGACCCTCGGCCTGGAAGTGGTGCTACCCGATGGTCGTATCTGGAATGGGTTGCGAGGTTTGCGTAAAGACAACACCGGCTACGACCTCAAGCATTTATTCATTGGCTCGGAGGGCACGCTTGGCATCATCACGGCGGCGGTGCTCAAATTGTTCCCGGCGACCCACTGCACGGCGACTGCTTGGGTCGCGCTGCCTTCGCCACAGGCGGCGGTGGACTTGATCGGCTATGTTCGCAGCCTGTGCGCCGACCGCCTGACGGGCTTCGAGATGATGTCGCGCCAGAGCCTGGACTTTGTTCTGGACCATGTGACCGGCTGCACTGATCCGCTGGAAACGAAGCACCCTTGGTACGCCTTGATTGAACTGCGCGACACGGTGCCCGACGCGCCGTTGACGCGGTTGCTTGAAAACGGCCTGGCCCACGCCTTCGAGCACGGTTGGGTCATTGATGCGGTATTGGCCAGCAGCCAGGCACAGGCCGCGGCGCTATGGGCGCTGCGCGAAGGTATTTCCGAGGCGCAGAATCATGAAGGCCCCAGTCTCAAGCACGACATCAGCGTGCCCGTGAGTCGGATACCGGAGTTCATTGAACGCACCGACAAAGCCCTGCAACAGGACTTCCCGGGCGTGCGCATCGTTTCCTATGGCCACATGGGCGATGGCAATTTGCACTACAACATCAGCAAGCCGGTCGGCGATGCGGACGCTTCGTTCAGGGCTCGAGAACACGCGATCATGCAAGTCATCTACCGGATGACGAGTGCCTTCAACGGCAGCATCAGTGCCGAACATGGGCTGGGACAAGCCAAACCTGAAGCGGCGGTCCGCTTCAAGGATCCTCTGGAGACCGAGTTGATGCGTGCCATCAAACGCGCGCTGGACCCGACTGGGCTGATGAACCCCGGCAAGGTCTTCTCCCGCCCCGAACCATAAAAACGCGCGGCCGTGTTCAAGGGGTGCGCGTTTTTTGTTCAGCCGGATCGGGCCTCGCTGTCTACCAGCATATCGTCCAGGTATTGCGGCTGCTCCGTCTGATCCGGCAGTTCGGTCACGACGCTGAAGTCGCTGACCTCGATGGCGCCGACGCCATGACCGAGCAGATGGAAGGAAAACGCCTTGCGCTGCTGCGGGTTGTCGAAACGGATGTTCATCACCAACGGCTGGTCGGGTGTGACCGCCACCTCGGTTGGCAGGTCCATCGGCACATCCTGCTCGAACTCCTTGGCCTTGAGGGAAATATAGGCGGCATGGTCATCCACGGTGCGGATGGTCAGGCTGACGCGGGTCTGCGAGCCCTTGGGCATTTCCAGGTATTGGGCACCGATCAGGTTGTCGGTCCAGTCGTTGGTGACCTGGGCCGGCAGTGGGATTTTATCTGCGCTACCGAACTGATAGTGCTGGTTCAGGGGCGTGCGCAACAGGGTTTGGTCCAGGGCCATGGCTCGGGCGCCGATCAATCTGGCGCGCTGGCCGCTGTATTGCCCGCCATAGGTGGCCCGGTCAGCGATGAAGCCTGTGCTGGTGTAGTAGCGGCAATGCTGGAGGAAGTCGCACTCGGTAAACGTGCCTTTGCCGTCGTGGTAGCGCAGCTTGCCGTTGGTGAACGACATGATTTCCCGGCCCGTCGGGTAGTCCCTGAACATCGAGCGGCCGGACAACGACGTGGGCACCGCAAAGCCAAAGTAATCTAGGATCGAGGCGGTCAGGTCGACGTGGCCATAGGTGCCGGACTTGATCCTGGGCAACGGCTCCGGCGCCAGCGTCAGGTTGAACCCCCAGGACGAGGCCAGCCGCACGTCGTCGATGCCGTGGGATTCGTCCGAGGTGATGACCACCAGGGTGTTGTCCAGGATACCTTGGCGTTCCAGGCCCGCCAGGAAGTTTTCCAGGGCGTCGTCCAGGTAGCCTACCGCCGCCTGCTTGGCGGTGTCGTAGCGTTGCAGGTATTGATCTGGGGCCGAGTAGGGCTGGTGTGTGCCCACGGTCAGTAGGGTCAGCATCCAGGGTTTGTCCGCTTGTTGCAGTTGCCCGACGTAGTCCAGTGCGCCTTCGAAGAAGGTCTTGTCGTCCTTGCCCCAAGGGAATTCCAGGTAGGCGGGGCGAGTGAACCACTCCATGCCCAGGGTCTTATCGAAGCCGATGTGCGGCATGATCCGGTCCTTGGCCATGAACCGCAGGCCAGCACCCTGGAGGTAATGTGTGGAAAAGCCATTCTGACGCAACTGGGCCGGCAGGCAGGCTTGGTTGCGCTGGGTCTGGTTGAGCATTTCGACGCCTTTGGGGGTGCCGTTGTCGAGCTTGTCGTAGTCGCCACACAGCATCGCGTAGAGGCCGCGGATGGTCTGGTGGCTGTGCAGGACGTAATCGGGTGTGTTCATGCCGCGTTCGGCCCAGGCACTGAGGTGCGGCATCAGGTTCTCCTGATAGCTGCTTTTCAAGGCCTGGCGGTTGGCGCCCACGTAGGCCCCGGGAATACCCTCCAGGGCGATGATCAGGACGTTGCGCGCCCGTCCCGGTTCGGCCAACAGTCTGCTGCCATCGAGGTCCAGCCGAGTCAGCCCCTCCATTGACGGGGCTGGGTCTAGCGCCTCGCCGTCGAGCCATTGCCGGGCCTGGTCCTGCCCGGCGGCGACACCGGCTGTGACGAGTTGGTGAGGCAGGTTGAACACGTTCCATTGGTCCGTCTCGCTGGGGCGCCAGGCTTGCAGCGCGCTGTGGCTCAGCAGGAGCAACACGGGCACGGCCCAGGCGTGGCGAGGCAAGTGTGGCGCCTGGCGTGGGCGGCTGGTCCATTGGGTAATCAGCCAGAACGCCAGCGCTGCCAACTGGATCACGGCCAGCCAGGGATGGGCGAAGCCGCCGCTGGTGGAATTTTCAACGAACTGCGGGTCGGTCAGATAATGAATGTCCGAAGGGTTGGGCATCCGCCCGACCGCGCTGACCAGCTCGATGCTGGCCAGCGTCAACGCGCTCAAAGCCAGCAATACCGGGAATGCCAGCCACCTGGGACGGCGATGGAGCAGCACGATCAGCACCCCGCCGATACCCAGGTCCGAGAGATAGCCCAGCGGGTCGGACCAGCCCAGGGCGAGACGCAGGCCCATGGGGACGAGTAGTACGCAGCCTATCAGGGCGATGAGGGCGGCGCGGGGGTGGGTTAAAGCGCGATAAAGAATATTCACAAGAAACGAGCCCTTCGTTAAAGCTAATCCGTTGAACAACACACCAACCCTGTGGGAAGTTCTTCCTTCGGTCATGAAATTGTCATGAGGCGGGATGGTACCAAGGGCAATCACCCCTGGCCGTGCCAATGTCCCGGTGTCCGGCTGTGCTGGGCTGTGGTTCACTGGCTCAGGCCTTTGCGAGGGCCGCATAGCGCTCATTTGAGGCGCGCATAAAATTGTATCAAGGTTTTTCATCGGGGGATGGATGGACAGGTTTCAGGAAATGCAGGTTTTCCTTGCCGTGGCCCAGGCGTCGGGTTTTTCGGCTGCGGCGCGGCGCTTGGGCCTGTCGGCGGCCAGCGTCACGCGGGCGGTGGCGGCGTTGGAGCAACGCATTGGCACGCCATTGCTGGTGCGCACCACCCGCAATGTGTATTTGAGCGAAGCTGGCCAGCGCTTTTTTGAGGATTGTCGCCGGATCCTGAGCGATTTGCAGGAAGCCGAGGATTCGGCCGCCGGCAGCCATGTCCAGCCTCGCGGGCAGTTGACGATCACCGCGCCGGTGCTGTTCGGTCAGTTGTTCGTCACACCATTGCTGGTGGATTACTTGCACCGGTTCCCCGAGGTCAGCATCAACGCCTTGTTGTTGGACCGCACGGTCAGCCTGGTGGAAGAGGGCATCGATGTTGCCCTGCGCATTGGCGAGCTGCCGGACAGCAACCTGCATGCTGTGCGTGTCGGTGAAGTGCGACGGGTGGTGTGCGGCGCGCCTGATTTCTTCGCGCGCCACGGGCGGCCCCGGCATCCGGGCGACTTGGAGCGAATGCCCGTGGTGGCGTCATCGGCCATTGGCCAGGTCAAAAGCTGGACTTTCATCGATTCAGGCCAACCGTTGGCCGTTCGGACCGTGCCTCGGCTGGTGGTGACGGCCAACCAGGCCGCGATCACGGCCGCCTGCCGAGGGTTGGGGATGACGCGGGTCCTGTCTTACCAAGTGGCAGGCAGCGTGGCTGCCGGGGAGCTGGAAATCGTCCTGGCTGATTTCGAATTGCCGCCTCTGCCGATCCATGTGGTGTACCAGGGCGGACGCAATGCGCCGGCGCGGGTCCGTAGTTTTGTCGATTTTGCCGTCAGTGCTCTGCGCGAAAATTCGGCCTTGAGCGGTTGAAGCATTGTTTCTCTGGCTGAAACAATGGATTGCATTTCTGGGTGATTCTCTTGTTCTTGCCGGGAGCGGAAGATGACCCCCATCGACGCCGTTGTGCTGATGGCGTCATTTGCAGCGGAGTCGACCATGAACCCGATCAAGCACTATCACTTCCCGCTTTCCGGCCATTCCCATCGCGTTCAACTGATGCTTTCGTTGCTCGGGTTACCTGTCGAAGAGGTCTTCGTCGACTTGGCCAAGGGCGCGCACAAGCAGGCGGATTTCCTGGCACTCAATGCGTTCGGCCAGGTACCGGTCATTGACGATGACGGTGTGGTACTGGCGGACTCCAACGCGATACTGGTGTACCTGGCCCATAAATATGGCAAGGACCGCTGGCTGCCGACCGACCCGATCGGCGCCGCCCGGGTGCAGCGCTGGTTGTCGGCGGCGGCCGGCCCGATCCATGCGGGCCCGGCCACGGCGCGGCTGATCACGGTGTTTGGCGCGGCCTACAACGCTGAGGACGTGATTGCCCGTGCCCACAACGTGCTGAAAGTCATTGATCAAGAATTGAGCAGCCGCGCTTATCTGGCGGGTGACGCTGCAACTGTGGCGGACATCGCTGGCTACAGCTACATCGCCCACGCACCGGAAGGCAATGTGTCGTTGGAGGACTATGCCAATGTGCGGGCCTGGCTGGCGCGGATCGAAGCCTTGCCCGGGTTCGTGGGCATGCCGCGTACGGTTGTCGGGTTGCAAAAGCACGCCTGAAACCGCAGGTGCGAAACCTTGTGGTGAGCAAGCTTGCTCCCGCTGGGTTGTGCTGTAGGAGCTGCCGAAGGCTGCGATCTTTTGATTTTGACCTTTCGCTTGAGACTCAAATGTCTGAGGTAAGATCGCAGCCTCGTTGCACGCGACAGCTCCTACACCGCTTCTACAGGCCCAGCAGTAGCAAGGTTTCTCGCCACAGGTATTCGCCAGGATCCTAGTGGCGTAATCTGCCGGGTTTTATGGGTGGTAAGGCTTCATGACGTTTCTTTTCCGGCTCTCCCTGGCCCTCGCCGTGTTGCTTTTGGGGGGCTGCGAACAAGCTTCACCCCCAGCCCTGGATCAACAGTTGTATATCTGGCAGCGCCAATGGACAAAGGCTCACGAGCCGGCGCTGCGCCAGAGCCATGGCGATTTCTCCAGCCTGCGGGTGCTGGCGCTGCAGGCTTTTCCCGGGGCGGGCTGGAGCCGTGCGCGGATCGATCCGGCCTTGCTCAGGGCTGACGGCCGTCCGCTGATCGCGGTGATTCGCCTGGACGGCCAGCTCAAGGCCCTGGACCAGGATGAGGTATTCGCGCAAATCCAGCAGGTGCTGGGCGACTGGCACGCCGAGGGCTTGACCCCGGTAGGGATAGAAATCGATCACGATGCTGGCAACGCCCGGTTGCCGGCCTATGGAAAATTCCTCGGCCAACTGCGGCAAGTCCTGCCGGCCGGCGTGCGGCTAAGCATTACTGCACTACCGGCCTGGCTCGACAGCCCAGCATTGCCGGGGTTGTTGGAAGCGGTGGACAGCAGCGTACTGCAGGTCCACGCGGTGAACGATCCACGGCAGGGATTGTTCGATCCGAAACAGTCCCGGCACTGGGCGCAACGCTGGAGCGACGTCACCACTCGGCCGTTTTATCTGGCTCTGCCGGCCTACGGCGTGGCGCTGTTGACTCAGGAGAGCGGCGCGCCAGTGGTGGAAAGTGAAGTGCCGATCGATCGCGGTGGCGAGCGTCGGGAGCTGCTGGTCGATCCGCAACAAGTGGCTGGGCTTGCGGCAGATTTGCGTGCCGATCCGCCGAAGCATCTCGCTGGGTTGATCTGGTTTCGCCTGCCCCTGGCCGGCGACCGAAGGGCCTGGAGCCTGACCACGCTCGGCGCCGTCGCCCGGGGAGACAACCTGGACAGTCGCCTGGCGTTGCAGTGGGGGGAGCAGGACGGTCTTTACGATATCCGCCTGGTCAACCAGGGCAATCTCGACAGCCCCTGGCCCCAGCGCCTGACGCTGACTGTGGGCGCGTGTGACGGCGTCGATGCCTTGGCCGGTTATACATTGCAACAAACCCCCGGACTGCTTACCTTCACCCGCATTCAGGAAGGCCGCTTGGCTGCTGGCAGCCACCGGGCAATCGGCTGGGCGCGCTGTACGAAAATCGACCAAGGAGGTTCCAATGTTTACCCGTAAGTGGCCTCGTCACCTGCTGTGTCTAAGCCTGTGCCTGCCGCTGGGCCCGGCGCTGGCCTGCGGGCCGGATTTCCCGATGCGCCTGCTGGATAACCGCGCCCAGTCGCTGGCCGAATTGCCCGAAGGCAGCTTTCGCTTCGAGGTCAGCCGCCTCGGCCAGACGATTGCCGGGCTCAAGCCGGCCAGCGAGGCGACGCGCAACCCGGACCACAGCTATGACGACCTGCCTTCTTACGTTGAACAACGCAACAAGGCCGAGCAGATCGGCCTGACCCCGCCGCAACAAGCGGTGGTGGAGCGCGTGCGGGCCCTGACCGATGTCGATCAGGTGGCAGCCGAGGCGGCCAATCTGCCTGATGAGCTGCGCTTGTATGCGATTGGTGCGGCGGCTTTTAACGTCGGTGAGCATCAGCGCGCCGTGGAAGCATTCCAGCAATTGCTGGCGTTACCGGCTGACCAACGTCGGTTGCGCAGCACCTGGGCCGCGTACTCTCTGGGGCGGGCTTTGTTCGCCGTGAGCACCGAGGCCGGCAGCGGCGACCCCGTGGTCTTGCAGGACCAGGCGCGAGTGGCGTTTCGCCAGGCCCGCGAGTTGAGCATTGCCGGCTTCAGCGATCCGCTGGAACTGGGCATCGCCAGCCTTGGCGAAGAAGCCCGGGTGGCCTACACCGCTGACGATTGGGACAGTGCCATCGACCTGTACGCGATCCAGAACCTGCAAGGATCTGCGGTCGGCTACAGCTCGTTGTTGCAATTGGCCGGTGATTTGAGCGTCCAACCGGATGAACGTTTGAGCGAATTGCTCAAAACCAGGGCGGTGCAGCGATTGGTCACCGCCTACCTGCTCAGCCGCGTCGGCTGGTGGGACGGTGAAGCACCCACTGGCGAGAAAAGGCTGTTCGAACTGTTGCAAGCCAACGCCCGGGACAACCTGGACGATGCCGACCGTTTGGCGGCGGTGAGTTACCAGCACGGCGATTACGCCAACGCCCAGGCGTTTGTGCAAAAGGCCTCCGACACCGGCCTGACCTGGTGGGTGCGTGCCAAGCTGGCGTTGCGCGACGGCGACAAAGTGGCCGCGGCGGCGGCTTATGCCAAGGCTGCCCAGGCGTTTCCGAACGATGAATCCTGGGGCAGCCGGCGGACACCGGATTGGAACTTCGAGTCGGTGCAACCCAAGTGCCGGGTCGAAGGTGAAAGCGCGATCCTGGCCTTGCAACGCGGTGATTACCTGCAAGCCTTCGATCAGCTCTATCGCGGCCAGAGCAACTATTGGTACGACGCCGCCGCAGTCGCCGAGCGTGTGCTCACGGTGGATGAACTCAAACAGTACGTCGACGCGCAAGTCCCGGCGCCACCGGCGTTGAGCCAGGAGGATCGCGATAATTACAGGCCGCTGCCGGTGGCTGCGAGCTTGCGCAACCTGCTGGGTCGTCGTTTGCTGAGGGAAGGGCGCTTTGATGAGGCACCGGCTTATTTCGATGACGCGGACCTGCAGAACAAGGCCCGCGCCTATGGGCAATTGCGCCAGGACGCGGAGTCTAAATGGTGGCCAACCCGGCGGGCCGAGGCGTATTTCAATGCGTCCTGGATGGCGCGTAAATGGGGCATGGAACTGCTTGGCTATGAGATGGCGCCGGATTACGCCAGCCTGGGAGGCAACTACAGCCTGGAACCGGTTGAGCTGAAGGTCGGACCGCTGTTGGCCGAAGGCGAAGTGAAACGCCAGCAGGCCAGCGCGGCGCAGCCGGACATGCGTTATCACTATCGCTTTGTCGCCACGGCGCTGGCGAGTCAGGCGGCGGATTATTTGCCGCATACCAGCCAGGCCTTTGCCGCGGTGCTGTGCAAAGCGGTGGGGTACAACTCCAGCCTTGAAGAGCAAAGCGCGCTGTATCAACGCTATGTGAAGGAAGGCCCGTATGTGGATTGGGCCGGGGACTTCGGTCATCAATGCCAGGAACCGGACTTCAGCAAGGCGAACAAACGCTACGTGACCCAGGCCTTGGACCCGATTCGTTCGATGTTGCGACCTTACAAGGGTTGGCTGCAAATGGGCGGTGTGGCGCTGGTCGTTGCGGTGGTGTTGGGATTGATCAGCCGGCGCCGGCGCAAGGCGCGGATGTCGGCCAATTAAGTTGAATGTGGCCAGAGCTTGGCGCTGGCTCGGCTCTGTAGGCGCTGGCGAAGGCTCGGGCCGCGTTCGGACGATCTTTTGACCTTGATCTTTCGCTCTGGACTCAATGGGTCTTGGAAAGATCGCCGCCTTGTTGCTCTCGACAGCTCCTACGGGTGCGTTCCAGTGGGAGCAATCGCTGGCCACAAAAAGTGTTTACTCCAGTGTTGCGTTGCCCCTACATCTGCGTCGCCATCCCCTCCACATTCATCGCTGCCTGGCGCAATGCCTCCGAGCGGGTGGGGTGTGGGTGGCAGGTCAGGGCGATGTCCTCGGCTGAGGCGCTGAACGCCATGGCCACGCAGTATTCACCGATCATCTCGCTGACGCTCGGGCCCACCAGGTGCACGCCAAGGATCTCATCGGTGCGTTCATCGGCCAGGACCTTGGCGAACCCTTCGGTCTCGTGGTTGATCTTGGCCCGGCTGTTGGCCGTGAACGGAAACTTGCCGACGTTGTAGGCGCGGCCTTCGGCTTTGAGTTGTTCCTCGGTCTTGCCGACGCTGGCCAATTCCGGACGGGTGTAGATGACGCTGGGAATCAGCGCATAGTTGACCTCGGCGGCCTTGCCGGCGATCTGATCGATGCAGACCATGGCTTCGTCCTCGGCTTTGTGGGCCAGCATCGGTCCGGACGTCACATCACCGATCACCCAGACGCCCGGTGCTTCGGTCCGGTGACGCTGGTTGGCGAGCATGCCGCGCGGGTCAGGGCTCAGCCCGACGTTCTCCAGCCCCAGTCCTTGTGTGTAAGGCCGACGACCAATGGCGACCAGCACGTAATCGGCGTCCAGGGTCTGTGCTTCGCCGCCCGCCGCCGGCTCGATCTGCAATTGCACGCCGCTGGCTGAAGTAGCGGCCCCCGTGACCTTCGAGCTCAACTTGAACTGGATGCCCTGTTTACTCAAGGCCCGTTGCAGAGTCTTGCCAGCCTCGCCATCTACCCCCGGACAAATACGATCGAGGTATTCCACCACGGTCACCTGGGCACCCAGGCGCCGCCAGACCGAACCCAGTTCGAGGCCGATGACGCCGGCGCCGATCACCACCAGATGCCGAGGCACCTCACTCAGGGACAAGGCACCGGTGGAGTCGAGGATGCGCTGGTTGTCGATGGCTACGCCTGGTAGGGGCATAGGTTCCGAGCCGGTGGCGATGACGAGGTCCTGGGCGCTGAGTTCGGTCTTGGCGCCATCTTCGCCGGTAACGGTCACCTTGCCGGGCCCGTCGATGTGGCCCCAGCCTTTGATCCAGTCGACCTTGTTCTTGCGAAACAGAAACTCGATGCCCTTGGTCAGGCCGGCCACGCTTTCGTCCTTTTGCTTCATCATTTGCGCAAGGTTGAGGGTGGGGCTGACGTCAATGCCCAAGTTGGCGAATTCCGTTCCTGTGGCGGCTTCGTACAGTTCCGAGGCATGCAGCAAGGCCTTGGAGGGCATGCAGCCGACGTTCAGGCAGGTGCCGCCCAGGGTGGCTCGGCCTTCGATGCAGGCGGCTTTCAACCCTAACTGCCCGGCCCGAATCGCCGCGTTATACCCGCCGGGTCCGCCGCCCAGAATGATCACGTCGTAGTTGCTCATCGCTGTTTTCCCACTGGCCTGATAAAAAATTATGAACGTAATATGAGCGTTTCCAGAGATTTCGGTCAAGGCTTAAGTCAAGGAGCCGGTACCGGCCTTGGCATGAAGAATTCAAAACGGAAATTTCACAGTAATCGTTATAAGGTAACGGCGTCTAACGAAGCGTCGGTGGCGTCTGTCCACGGGCCCGGATTTTGATCGCCACGAATGCTGGGGTGGTATGCAAGTCGATCTTGATGTCGAGGGGGGACAGGTGGCCGAATGGCCGCGTTTTCAGCGCGCCTCGTTTCAGGGGCGCCGTCTGAAGCAGATCGCCTTCGCCCTGGGAAGCGTGGTGGGCGTGGGCCTGGTGCTGGCGTTTTTTATCGGGGTGTT
Organism: Pseudomonas sp. RL_5y_Pfl2_73; assembly: GCF_963970515.1. Classification (NCBI taxonomy): domain Bacteria; kingdom Pseudomonadati; phylum Pseudomonadota; class Gammaproteobacteria; order Pseudomonadales; family Pseudomonadaceae; genus Pseudomonas; species Pseudomonas sp. RL_5y_Pfl2_73. The sequence continues at coordinate 136,676 of NZ_CAXAPD010000011.1, forward strand.
TTCGCCGCAATCGTTGTGGCCGGTTTTGCTGGTCAGCCAAGGCGCGGGACTCTTGGTGCTGGTGACGGGTTTGCAATCGGCTTGGTGGGTCACGCAGTGGCGTAGCAGGGCGCTGCTGCCGGCTGTGGGTAACTTGTCGGCGGAAAACGCGCCTGTTGATAACCTGGGTTGGTATGAGCGGCTGCTGGAGCGAATCGGCGCTCGCGGGGTCGGCCTGCTGAAGCAAATCGGTGCGCCTGCGTTGTGGTTGGCCGGTGGGTCAGTGCTGGTATTGCTGGGCCTGGAACAAGCCTGGAACTTGCAACTGCCGGCTACCGCCCTCGGTGTCTCGGCCAGTGTGGGGGCGGTGCTGTCGTTATTGTTGGCGTTCGGGCTATTGGTGTTTGAGCGGCAATTAGCCCAGCAATCCCCCGTGGAATGGCCGGAAGCGACGCCGCTGGCGCAATTGACGCGGGTGGCGATCATCGTGCTGGTGCTCGGCGCTTTGTGCTTGTTGTTCGCTGCAGAAACGTCCCTCTGGCCGATGCGCCTGGCCGTGCTGATGGGGCTGTTGCCGGGCGTGGTGGCGGCCGAGTTTTTGCTGCGCGCCGTGTTGTCGTTATTCATCCCGCGCCGGGATACCCTGGAACCGACGTTGCTGGGCCGCAGTGTCATCGCCGATCTGCTGCGCTGGCCGCCGCAACCGTTGCTGGCCTTGGGACATGAACTGCACAACCGTTTTGGCATCGACCTGCGCCAGATCTGGGCCTTCAGCTACATGCGCCGGGCTTTTTTGCCAGTGTTGGCGTTGGTGGTGCTGGTGGGCTGGTTGTTGACGGGTGTGCACGAAGTGTCGCTGCAGGGGCGTGGCATCTATGAGCGCTTTGGCAAACCGGTAGAGGTGTTCGGTCCGGGCTTGCATGTCGCGTTGCCCTGGCCGTGGGGCAGGGTGCTCAACGTCGAGAATGGTGTTGTGCATGAACTGGCGACCAGCCTCGTGGAGAGCCGGGCAGCGGTCGAGGCTGAACCGGCGGAAGGACCGGCCCCGGCAATCGCTAATCGGTTGTGGGATGCCAGCCATGTGAACGACAAGTCCCAGGTCATTGCCAGTCGTCGTGCCGACCAGCAGAGCTTCCAGATCGTCAATATGGATGTGCGCTTTGTCTACCGCATCGGCCTGACGGACGCCGCGGCGTTAGCGGCGACCTACAACAGCGCCGATGTGCCAACGCTGATCCGCAGCACCGCCAGCCGCCTCCTGGTGCATGAGTTTGCGTCGCGCACACTGGATGGTTTGCTCGGCGCGGACCGTGTCAGCCTCGCCGACGAGATCGGTCGCGCTGTCCAGGCTGATTTGCAATCGCTCGATAGCGGTGTGGAAATCCTGGCGACGGTTGTGGAGGCGATTCATCCGCCGGCCGGTGCGGCCAATGCTTACCACGGCGTGCAGGCGGCGCAGATCGGCGCCCAGGCATTGATCGCCCGAGAGCGTGGCGCGGCGGCGGAACAGGCCAACCAGGCGCAATTGCAAGCCAGCGTCGCCCATGACCAGGCGACTGCCACCGCCCGGGAAATCAACGCGACTGCCCAGGCCGCCGACCTGCGCTTCAATGCCGAGCGCAAAGCTTACGCCACGGCGGGGCACGCTTTTGTGCTGGAGCATTACCTGGGCCAACTGAGCCAGGGCCTCGCCAATGCCCGGTTGCTGATTCTCGACCATCGCTTGGGCGGTAACGGCAACGCGCCGAGCATCGACTTGCGTACCTTCACGCTGCCGGCAGACCCCACGTCGCCGCGTAACCCTGTCCCGCCAGGAGCTGCCCATTGAGCCAGTCCTCTTCACACGATCACCACGACCACGCGGGTCACGATCACGGCCATGCCGGTCATCACCCTGGCCATCACCACCACCATCATGGCGATCCGCAGCAAGCCGGTCCGTTCCCGTGGCGGCGGATGGGTTGGGCGGCGCTGCTGGTGGCGTTTGCCGTTGCGGCCGCAAGCCTGGTGCAAGTGCGTTCGGGGGAGGCCACAGTCATCACCCGTTTCGGCAATCCGGCGCGGGTGCTGCTGCAACCTGGCTTGGGTTGGCGCTGGCCGGCACCGTTCGAGGCGGCGATTGCGGTGGACCTGCGGTTGCGCACCACGTCAAGCGGCCTGCAGGATGTCGGCACCCGTGACGGGCTGCGGATCATCGTCCAGGCCTACGTGGCTTGGCAGGTGCAGGGTGACCCCGAAAACGTGCAGCGTTTCATGCGCGCGGTGCAGAACCAACCGGACGAAGCCGCCCGGCAGATCCGCACATTCGTCGGCTCGGCGCTGGAAACCACAGCCGCCAGTTTTGACCTGGCGAACCTGGTCAACACCGATGCCAGCCAAGTGCACATCGCCGATTTCGAAGCCCAACTGCGTCAGCAGATCGAGCAACAGTTGCTCACCACTTATGGCGTGCGTGTGTTGCAAGTTGGCATCGAGCGCCTGACTTTGCCTTCGGTGACGCTGACCGCAACGGTGGATCGCATGCGCGCGGAGCGTGAGACCATCGCCACTGAACGCACGGCCATCGGCAAGCGCGAAGCGGCGCAGATTCGCTCCGCCGCAGAACGTGATGCGCGAGTGATGCAAGCCGATGCCACGGTGAAAGCCGCCGATATCGAAGCGCAGTCGCGAGTAGAAGCGGCTGAAATTTATGGTCGGGCATACGCCGGTTCTCCGCAGCTCTACAACCTGCTCCGTTCGCTGGACACCTTGGGCACCATCGTCAGCCCCGGCACGAAGCTTATTTTGCGCACCGATGCGGCGCCATTCCGTGTCCTGGTGGACGGTCCTGGTTCCGTGGAAGGCAAAGGTGGAACACAACCATGAGTTTGGTTCCACGTGGAACAAACCAGTTATCCAGCCCGTGGATCCAGGCCGGGCGCCTGGCGTTCTTAGCGCTTTATGCCGTCACGGTGTTGGCGGCGTTGGCCTGGGTCTTTTCCAACGTGCGGCAGATCGATCCGCAGAATCGCGCGGTGGTGCTGCACTTTGGCGCCTTGGATCGCATCCAGAATGCCGGCCTTTTGTTGGCGTGGCCTCGTCCTGTGGAACAAGTGGTTTTGCTGCCCGCTGCGGATAGGGTGCTTGAGCGGCGGGTGGAAAATCTGCTGCGCTCGGATGCAGCGCTGCAGGCCGACCGTGTTGCCAGTTTCGCCACGCCGGTCAGCGATGCGTTGGCCGGCTCCGGTTATTTATTGACCGGTGATGCCGGCGTGGTGCAACTGGATGTGCGGGTGTTCTACAAGGTCACCGCCCCGTACGCCTTCGTCTTGCAAGGTGAACATGTCCTGCCGGCACTGGACCGGCTGGCAACCCGTAGTGCGCTAGCCCTGACTGCGGCCCGGGACCTGGACACCATTCTGGTGGCTCGCCCCGAACTGATGGGCAGCGACAACCAGGCGGCCGAACGCCGCGAACGCTTGCGTGGTGATCTGGTGCAGGGGCTTAACCGACGCCTGGCTGACCTGGCCGCGACAGGGCAGGGGTTGGGTATCGAAGTGGTGCGGGTCGATGTGCAATCGAGTTTACCGGGGGCGACGGTCAGTGCCTTTAACGCGGTACTGACAGCCAGCCAGCAGGCCGATAAAGCCGTGGCCAATGCGCGCACCGAAGCCGAAAAACTCACCCAGGCCGCCCGCCAAGACGCCGACCGTGCCGTGCAAGTCGCCCATGCCCAGGCCAGCGAACGACTCGCCAAGGCTTCGGCCGACACGGCCACGGTGCTGGGCCTGGCGAAGACCCAAGGCAGCGATCCACAAATGCTGCTACGCCTGTATCGCGAACGCCTGCCTGCCATCCTTCGCCAGGCCGGTTCAGTGACCACGGTCGACCCGAAAGACGATGCCCACCTGATCATCCAGGGAGCCGGACAATGACTGCCCAAGCCAGCGCTGCACCGATGTTGTCCTCGGCGGAACAGCGTATCGCCGCCCGGCAACTGACCTTGGCGATGCTCGCCCTCGGCTTGCTCGCATTGGGCCTGGTATGGCGCGGCTGGTCGCCGGAGCAGAGCGGTGTCAGCCAACTGCTGTTGGGGTTCGCCTCGCTGTTGGTGGCCGTGCCGGTGATGCGTTCGGCCTGGTACAGCTTGCGCTATCCGAGCCTACACGGGATTACCGACCAACTCATCGCCTTGGCGATGCTCGGTGCCTGGGCCACCGGCGATCTGCTGACGGCGGCGTTGTTACCGATCATCATGATCTTCGGGCATGTGCTGGAAGAGCGCAGTGTCATTGGCTCCCAAGAGGCGATCCATGCCCTTGGCCAACTCACCCGCAGCCAATGTCGCAAGGTACAAAACGACGGTTCTATCATCGATGTCGACAACGCAATGCTCCAGCCCGGCGATGTCGTGGAGGTGCGCGCTGGCGACCGGGTACCGGCCGATGGTCGGGTGTTGTCCGGCCAGGCCAGCCTCGACACCGCGCCTATCACGGGTGAGTCGGTGCCGTTGGAGGCTGTGGTAGGCACTGAAGTCTTTGGTGGCGCGATCAACCTCGATGGCCTGCTGCGCCTGGAAGTGGCCCGTATCGGCGAAGAGTCCACCTTGGGCAAGGTCATCGCCCTAATGCAGAACGCCGAACGCTCCAAGCCTCCCATCACTCGCTTGCTGGAACGCTACGCCGGCAGTTACCTGGTACTGGTGTTGTTGCTGGCGGCGGTGACCTGGTTCGTGACCAACGATGCCCAGGCGATGCTGGCGGTATTGGTCGCCGCCTGTCCTTGTGCATTGGTGCTGTCGGCACCGGCCACTGCCATTGCCGGGATCGCGGTGGCGGCGCGACACGGCATCCTGATTCGCAGCTCGGCCTTCCTGGAAGAACTGGCGGACCTGACGTCGTTGGTTGTCGACAAGACCGGTACGCTGACCTACGGCGTCCTGCGTCTGCAATCCATCGAACATGCTCAGGCTGCTCCCCCATCGTTGCTGCTACCTTTAGCTGCCAGCCTCGGTTCGGCCAGCAGTCATCCGGTCAGTCGTGCGTTGGCGGGGCTGGTGGATCAGGAAAGCTGCCTGGCGCTGACGGACATCCATGAACGCCAGGGTCTGGGGGTGGTCGCGATGACCGCCCAAGGCGAAGCGGCGCTCGGGCGGCCGGAGTTGTTTGCACTGCTGGGCATTCAAACGTCAGTGGTCCCCGAGCACGACGGCCCGATTGCCGGCCTGGCCCTGGACGGGCAATTCCTCGCCTGGCTGTTGTTGGCCGACAGTATCAAGCCGGAGGCGCGGGTTGCCATGGCCGAGCTGCGCGAGCTGGGCCTGGGACGTCAATTGCTGTTGACCGGCGACCGCCAGAGCGTGGCCACGACCCTGGCCCGGGAGGTCGGCATCGGCGATTTGCAAGCCCAGGCCCTGCCGGAGGACAAACTCAAACGGGTCATGGCCGAAATCGACCATGGGTTCCGCCCCATGGTGGTGGGCGATGGCATCAACGATTCCCTGGCGCTCAAGGCCGGGGTGGTGGGTGTCGCAATGGGCGCAGGCGGTGCAGACATCGCCCTGGCGTCGGCAGACATCGTGCTGATCGGCAGTGACCTGCGCCGCCTCGGCACCTGCGTCCGATTGAGCCGCCAATGCAGGCGCACGTTGCAGGTTAACGTGATCATTGGCCTGGGTTGGACGCTGGCAATCGTCGCTTTTGCCGCCTTCGGCTGGCTTGGTGCGGCAGGGGCGATGATCGCTGCATTGCTGCACAATCTCAGTACCCTGCTAGTGTTAGGTAATGCGGGGCGATTGTTGCGGTTTCAGGAGCCACTCTTGAAAATCCAAGCGAAGGGAACCGTTGGATAACCCTTGGCGAACTGTGCGTCACCCTTGCAGTCTCTGTTGGAGAGGGGGTACCCATACTGGCGCTACCCGGCACAAGGAGTGAATTTGGGACAGTGATAGAGAAAGGCTATAAATTCGATAGCCTGCTATTTTTCTATGATGGTCTACCCTCATTTTCAGACGTCTGAAACGAGGGGGATTTTTCATGCTCGCGCAACTTCCACCGGCCTTACAGAATCTGCATCTACCGCTTCGGCTGCGACTCTGGGATGGCCATGAGTTTTCACTGGGTGACGACCCCAGTGTCACGATCGTGGTCAAGGACCCACAAATGGTCGCGCAATTCACCCATCCCAGCCTGGATGCGCTAGGAGCGGCCTTCGTCGAAGGTAAGCTGGAACTCGAAGGTTCGATTCACGAAGTCATTCGTGTCTGCGATGAATTGAGCCAGGCTTTGGTCGAGGATGACGCCGACAATCCGCCGCTACGATCGCTCCACGACAAGGAAACCGACGCCAAGGCGATTTCCTATCACTACGATCTTTCCAACGCGTTCTATCAGCTGTGGCTCGACAGTGACATGGCCTACTCCTGCGCCTATTTCGAGACGGGCAGCGAAACCCTCGAACAGGCCCAGCAAGCCAAATTCCGCCACTTGTGCCGCAAGCTACGATTACAGCCGGGTGATTACTTGCTGGATGTCGGTTGTGGGTGGGGCGGTCTGGCCCGTTACGCTGCGCGCGAGTTTGGTGCCAAAGTCTTCGGGATTACCCTGAGCAAAGCGCAGTTGGCGTTGGCTCGGGAGCGGGTCAACGCTGAAGGCCTGGAGGATCTGGTCGAATTGCAATTGCTCGATTACCGCGATTTGCCCCAGGACGGTCGCTTCGACAAAGTGGTCAGCGTTGGCATGTTCGAGCATGTCGGCCACGCTAATCTCGAGCAATACTGCAAGACGCTGTTCGGCGCAGTGCGTGAGGGCGGTTTGGTGATGAACCATGGCATTACCGCCAAGCACATCGACGGTCGTCCGGTTGGCCGTGGCGCCGGTGAATTCATTGAGAAGTATGTGTTCCCCAACGGTGAGCTGCCGCACCTGTCGATGATTTCTGCCCAGATCAGTGACGCGGGGCTGGAGATCGTCGACGTGGAAAGCCTGCGCCTGCATTACGCGCGCACGCTCGATCATTGGAGTGAACGCCTGGAGGACAATCTTGAGACCGCCGCGAAGGAAGTGCCGGAACAGGCGCTGCGGATCTGGCGTCTGTACCTGGCGGGCTGTGCCTACGCGTTCGCCAAGGGCTGGATCAATCTGCACCAGATCCTGGCGGTGAAGGCCCACGCCGACGGTAGCCATGAGTTGCCCTGGACCCGCGACGACATCTACACCCCTTAGAGAATCGGTGAGATAAGCCGGGCGATCCGCATGCCGATCTTCTGCAGGCGGTGGGTCTCCCGGCTTTCCTGTTTGTCGATTTCCACGGCTTGGGCGAAGTCTTGCTCAAGCATCTGCTCGACCTCGGTGGCGAACGGGATATCCACGGTGAGCAGCATGACTTCGAAATTCAAGCGGAACGAACGGTTGTCCAGGTTCGCACTGCCGATGGCGCTGATTTCCTGGTCGATCAACACCACTTTCTGATGCAGGAAGCCCGGCGCGTAACGGAACATCCGCACACCGGCCCGCACTGCCTCAAACGCATACAGGCTGGACGCGGCGTAGACGATCCTGTGGTCTGGCCGCGAGGGCAGCAGGATGCGCACATCCACCCCGCGCAGTACCGCCAGGCGCAACGCCGCGAACACCGCTTCGTCAGGGATGAAGTAAGGTGTTGTGATCCAGACGCGCTCGCTGGCCGCATGAATAGCCTCGACGAAAAACAGCGAACAGGTTTCGTAGGCGTCGGCCGGGCCGCTGGTCAGCAACTGGCAGAGCACACCGTCGTCCGGATAGGTGTCTGGCAGGATCAGCGGTGGCAGCGAACGAGCGGCCCAGAACCAGTCCTCGGCAAACGACTCTTGCATACTCCCCACCACCGGGCCGCAGACTTCGACATGGGTGTCGCGCCACGGCGCCAGTGGCGGCTTTTCGCCCATGTATTCATCGCCCACGTTGTGCCCGCCGACGAAGCCAAGAACGCCATCCACCGCCACGATCTTGCGGTGGTTGCGAAAGTTGACCTGGAACCGATTGAGCCAGCCGCTGCGGGTGGCGAAGGCTTTAACGTGGACGCCACCGTCGCGCAGCACCTGGACGTAGCGGTGGGGCAGGGAGTGGCTACCAATACGGTCATAAAGCAGATACACCGCCACGCCTTCGGCGGCTTTTTTCAGCAGCAGGGTCTGCAGGCGTAGGCCGAGGCGGTCGTCGTGGATGATGAAAAATTGAATCAGCACGGCCTGCCGAGCGTTATCGATGGCCTGGAAGATTGCCTCGAACGTGGCCTGCCCATTGACGAGCAAGCGCACCTGATTGTTCGCCAGGCACGGTGTGCGCCCCAGCTTGGGCATGGCCCGTAACGAGTCGTAGGCCTGGGAAGCGCGGGCGGTCAAAGCCTCTTCCACCCACGGCCGCCAGTTCAGCTCGGAGATCGCCTTGCGCATCTCTTTGTTGGCTTGTCGGCGCGCCTTGATGTAGCCATCAAAGGTGCTGCGCCCGAAAACCAGGTAAGGAATCAACGTCAGGTAGGGAATGAACAGCAGCGACAGGGCCCAGGCAATCGAGCCTTGGGCCGTGCGCACCGTTAAGACGGCGTGGACGGCGGCGATGGAACCCAGGGTGTGGAGCAGCGCGATCAGGTAACCGAAAACATGCGGGCCGAAATAATCCATGGGGCATTCTTGCTCCGGAAGTTTCAATGCTTAACAGACCATGTTCCATGGCGAATGTCGCTATTTAATTCACGCGTCCCGGGCTTGAACCGAAGCCTGTGGGCGGCGTCTAACGGCCACTTGTCCTCTGGAGTTTATGCGATGAATGTTCGTCTGCTGGGTGTGGCCTTGGCAATGGGGTTGGCGGTTCCGATGGCGGCTCAGGCGCAGATGCTCCAGCCGGGTTTGTGGGAGTTGACCACCAGCAACATGAAGGTCGATAACCAGAACCTGCCGGACCTGCAACTGATCCTGGGCCAGGTGCAGAACCAGATGACTGCGCAACAACGGGCGATGCTGGAAAAGCAGGGCATCACCATGGGCGGCAAGGGCATCCGTGTCTGCCTGACCCCGGCGCAGGTGCAAAGCAATGACATTCCGCTGCAAGACCCGCAATCGGGTTGCAAGCAGCAGATCACTGAGCGTACCGGCAATCAGTGGAAGTTTCGCTTCAGTTGTCCGAAAGCCCAGGGTAATGGCGTCGCGACGTTCCTGAGTGATCGTGAATTCACCACCAAGGTCAACGGCACGTTCAATGCCACCGGCATCCAGCAGAACGGCAGCCTCGACACTCGCGCGGTGTGGCTGGGTCAGGATTGCGGAACGGTCAAGCCGAGGGCTTGAAGCTCATTTGAAGTAGTCGCTTGGTGAGCCTGTGGGAGGCATTGCTCCCACAATGCTCTATCAAGGCCGACTCAGCGCCTCATACAGGGTATTGAGGTTGTATTCGAACAGACCGGTAAAGGTGCTGGCCGGTCCGCTGGCCGCGAGTGCATCGGAGTACAGCGTGCCGCCGATGTGGGCACCGCTCTCGTCGGCGATCTGCTTGAGCAGGCGTGCATCTTTGATGTTTTCCATGAACACCGATTTTACCTTCGCCTGACGGATCTGGGTAATCAGCGCCGCGACTTCTGCTGCCGACGGTTCACGTTCGGTGGATAAACCCCGGGGCGCCATGAACTCGATGCCATAGGCCTGGCCCAGGTAACCGAATGCATCATGGGAGGTCACGATCTTGCGATTACCGGCAGGCAGTGCACCGAGCTTGGCCTTGGCTTCGGCGAGCAGGGCATAGATTTTCTTCAGATACGCCTGGCTGTTGCGTTCGTAGTCGGCTTTGTTGGCCGGGTCGGCAGCTTCCAATGCCTTGGTGATGTTGCTGACATACAGCTCGGCGTTCGCCAGGTTGTGCCACGCGTGCGGGTCGGGAACGGTCTCGCCATCCTCATCCAGTGAACGCGGGATGACGCCACGACTGGCGCTGATCACCGGAGCAGCGGTTTGAGTGCTGGTCACCAGGCGATCCAACCATGGCTCGAAGCCCAGTCCATTCTTGATGATCAGTTTTGCCTTGAGCAATGCCTTGGCGTCGTCTGGCGTGGGTTCGTAGGTGTGTGCATCGGCGTCCGGCCCGACCATGTTGGTGATGTGGATATGCTCACCGCCGACCTGTCGGGTCATGTCGGCGAGGATGCTGAAGCTGGTCACCACCTGCAGCTTTTCGGCGGCGGACAGGGACATGGACAGCATCAGACTGATTAGCACGAGCAGAACGCGCATCGGGAAACACCTCATTGGGATGTGAGTAAAGGTGGGCGGTGCAGCAAACCGTGCACCGGACCGAATACCACCGACAGCAGGTACAACGCGCCCGCCACCAGTACGATGGACGGCCCGCTGGGCACTGAGTAATAGAAGGACAACAACAGGCCAAGCCACACCGAGAGGCAACCAAGCAGCGCCGCGATCAGCATCAGCAGTGGCAGGCGACGGCTCCAGAATCGCGACGCGGCGGCCGGCAGCATCATCAGGCCGACCACCATCAGCGCCCCGATGGCCTGGAAGCCGATCACCAGGTTCAACACCACCAGGGTCAGGAACACGCCATGGGCCAATGGGCCGAGACGACTGACGGTTTGCAGGAACAGCGGGTCCAGCGTATCGAGCAGCAACGGTCGATAAATCAACGCCATTGCCAACAGGCTGGCGCCGGACACCCAGAGCATGCCGGTGAGTGTCGGGCCATCTACCGCCAGGGCCGAGCCAAACAGCAAGTGAAGCAAGTCCAGGCGTTTACCGGCCATGCCGAGGATCAATACGCCGGCGGCCAGGGAAATGGGATAAATCGCCGCGAGGCTGGCGTCCTCCCGCAGGCCAGTGCGTCGGGTAATCCAGGCGGCGAGCCCAGCCATGCTCAGGCCCGCACCCAGACCGCCAACGGTCAAGGCCGGCAGGCTCAACCCGGCAAACCAGAAACCCAGGGCGGCACCCGGCAGAATGCCGTGCGCTACGGCGTCACCAATCAGGCTCATGCGCCGAAGAATCAAGAACACGCCCAACGGCGCCGTGCTGCACGCCAGCACCAGGCCGCCAAGCAAGGCCCTGCGCATGAAGACAAACTCTTGAAACGGTTGCCAGAGATGGGTGGCCGCAAGCATCAGGCCACCCACGTCTGGGGTTGTTGAGCGATCAAGTCGACACTGCGGCCCAGCACGCAGCCCGTGTTGCTGATCAGCAGCGAATGGGGGATATGTTGGCGGACCGCTGCCAGATCATGGCATACCACCACGACGGTTCTGCCCGCAGCATGCCAGCGATGAATGTGTTTCCACAGCAGCGTCTGGCCTTGTTCATCGAGGGCGGCGTGGGGTTCGTCGAGCAACAGCAATGGCGCTTCGGCCAGGCTCAGGCGAGCGAGCAGGGCACGTTGCAGCTCACCTCCAGACAGCGCCATTAACGGACGATGTTCGAGACCGGTTAGCGCCCAGTCGGCCAGTACGGTCTGGAGCGCTTGCCTTCGCATGGCTGGCGTGTGTCGACTACCCCAGGAACCGACAGCCACCAACTCTTGCAAACGGATGGGAAATTGCCGATCCAAATGTTGCTGCTGCGGCATGAACGAAACCCCACCACGGCGTGAAACATCCAAGGTGACTTTGCCGGAGAGCGGCTTCTGCAATCCCGCGAGCACTTTCAACAGACTGCTTTTGCCCGAGCCGTTGGCACCGATGATGGCGGTGAGACTGCCGGCCGGTCGCTGCATCGCGAGGGGCGGAGTGAGGGGTTGTCCGGGTGCACCCCAGCGCAGCGCTTGGCAGTTGATCATGATGCGTCCCGGGTCCAGCGGCTTTGCGCCACGGCGTCATGGGCGTGCAGGCTTTCGGCGTGAACGACGCGCACATTCAGGGCAACGATGTCGGGTGACCGACTCAAGGCCGTGCTTAATCGCCGCGCGGCGTCTTCGCAGAACATCAGGTTTTGGCCGTTGGCCAGGGCGAAGGCTTGTTCATCGGCGCGTTTGACGGCGGTTTGCACAGCGGTGCCAAGGGTCGCTTCGGCTTTGTTGATGAACGACAGTAGCGGTAAATCGTCGGTATCGGTGTTCAGGCGTAGGCTCAGGGTCGCCGTACTGCGTTGGCTATGAGGGGTGGCGACAATGCCGTTCGATGAACCTAGCCAGGCCAGGATTTCGGCGTGCTCAAGTTTTTTGTTAGCGAAGTCGTCGACAAACTGCTGTTGGATCAATTGCCGGGCAAGTGCGGCCGAACAAGGGCAAGTCGAGGAATAAGCAATCTGGATTTTCAGTTCCACGTGGAACACGGTGTTTTTTAAGTGGGCTTCGATGCTCACCGGGTAGCGCTTCCAACCCTCCAGCGGGCTGATGAGTGCCGGACGCTTGAGCAACAGATCGGTATGCAGACTGAGCGATGCCGAGTGGGACATGCCTTCATGGCTATCGAGAAATTGCTGGAGGACTCGGCGCAACAACGCTGGCGAAAGCGTCGTCTCTTCGAGTAGTTCCAGCGCCAGGTATAAGCGTGACATGTGAATGCCGCGCGCCTCACCGTCATCCAGGCTGACACCTGCATCGGCCATTGCACTGAGACGCTGGCCGTCAATCAGCACCGGCGTTGCGATGCCACACATGCCCACCCAATCTAGGGGCAGGGTTTGACGTGAAGCCTGCGCAGCGATGTCGGGCAGGGTTGACGCGTTCATGGTCTAGGTCCATCGAAGGTTAAAAATTAGATGTTATAGTATAACGACTAATTTAAAGAAACCTTTTCCATGAAGGGCGTTTCATCTCCCCAAGCGTCCATGTTCCACGTGAAACATCAGCGCGATGAGTCCTGACAACCGTTCAGGCGTCCGCATACAAATACGCCCGCACTACCACCAGAACTCGAAAAACGATTGAGGCTCGTCCAACCCACACGCCGGCTGTATCCGACCCAACTTTCTCCATCCGATGCCAAGCCAGTAAAAAAAGTGAGCTGACCGTAACGGCTATTGGTTTGCGCCCAATAACGACGACTGGCCGCTTCAAATCCTCGCAAATAAATGGTGTTTCCCGCCGCTGCGACGCTGTAGGCATTGCCCTGAATGTCCACGCACGCCAGCAAATTTGCACTGCGGGTGCAGGTCGCCAGGAGCGGGCTTTGGGCCGACGCGCTTAACACCCACAGCAGCAACGGGCTCGCCAATACGAATTTCAGATGATTGCGCATGGAGTGATCTCAAACCATGAAGGGCGTCGGGGCTGGTTGAATTGTGTTGTTATACTATAACATAAAAAGCACCATGCCCCTGAACCTAGTCAAACCCTGAAAACGAGCCGTAGTCGAAGCGGCCGCCCGATGAGGATATACCTGATGCCCAATCGTCTTCCCGTGACCGTTCTTTCCGGATTTCTCGGTGCCGGTAAAAGCACGCTGCTCAACCATGTTCTGCGTAATCGCGACAATCTGCGAGTTGCGGTGATCGTCAACGATATGAGCGAGATCAACATCGATGGCGGCGAAGTCCAGCGAGATGTCACCTTGAGTCGTTCCGAAGAAAAACTGGTGGAAATGAGCAACGGCTGCATTTGCTGCACGTTGCGCGAGGACCTGCTCGAAGAAGTCGGGCAACTCGCCAGGGAAGGGCGTTTCGATTATTTGTTGATCGAATCCACAGGCATTTCTGAACCGTTGCCAGTGGCAGAAACCTTCACTTTTCGTGACGAAGAAGGCCGAAGCCTGGCCGATGTTGCGCGGCTCGACACCATGGTGACGGTAGTCGATGGGGTGAATTTCCTGCTGGACTACCAGGCCGCTGAAAGCCTTGCGTCACGGGGTGAAACCCTGGGGGAGGACGATGAACGCTCGATCACCGACCTGCTGATCGAACAGATCGAGTTTGCCGACGTGATTTTGATCAGCAAAATCGACCTGATCAGCCAGCATGATCGGGAAGAGTTGACCGTGATTCTGCAGCGCCTCAACGCCCAGGCGCAGATCCTCCCCATGGTCATGGGACAGGTGCCGCTGAGCACAATCCTCGACACAGGCCTTTTCGACTTCGAACGCGCCGCCCAGGCCCCTGGCTGGCTACAGGAACTGCGTGGGGAGCACGTCCCAGAAACCGAGGAATATGGCATCGCCTCCACCGCCTATCGGGCTCATCGGCCGTTTCATCCCGAGCGGTTTTTCAATTTTATCGACCGTCCATGGCTCAATGGCAAACTCCTGCGCTCCAAGGGTTCCTTCTGGTTGGCCAGCAAACCTGAGGAGGCGGGCAGTTGGTCCCAGGCCGGAGGCTTGATGCGGCATGGCTTCGCCGGGCGCTGGTGGCGATTCGTGCCGAAAAACCAATGGCCGCAAGATGAGGAAAGTACAGCGGCGATCATGAAGAACTGGCTTGCTGCCACAGGCGATTGCCGTCAGGAGCTGGTCTTCATTGGTCAGGACATCGACTTCGGCCAGCTCACCGCCGAACTGGACGCTTGCCTGCTCACCGATGCGGAGATGGCGCTCGGTGTTGAAAATTGGCGGTTGTTGCCGGATCCGTTCGGCTCGTGGCATGACGAGGTCGCGGCGTGATGCTGGCGTCCAGTCTAAAAAGGGCAGCGCAGGCACGCCAGGTCCAAGGTGATACGCCAGGGGTATTTACGCAGATCCTGGACGACGGCACTAACCTGGCGGTCTGGCAGCGGCAGCTTCCTGCACACATCAGCGACTTTGCGTCCATGGTGCTGGCGATGGACCAACCGCTGGCCGAATCACGGGTGCTCGACTTGCCAGCAGAAGACACCCTGCCAGCGCTGCGAGGCCTGGCCGCAGGCTTTAGCGATCTGCAAGGCTATGAAGGCTTTATCGCTGATGTCTCCTGGCTGGTCAGTGCGTTTGCCTGCCTGTTGGGTGCCCAACGTGTTGGCCTGCGCCTGCGCGCGCTGGACAAGGCGATGTGCCCGCGCTTTCACGTTGACCACGTGCCGGTGCGGCTGCTGACCACCTATGCGGGCGTTGGCAGCCAGTGGCTCGAGGAAGGTGCAATGGACCGTCGACGACTTGCCGAGCCTGAGGCTGAACCCAGTGATCCGCGCGTGATCCAGCAGTTTCGTTGCGGCGATGTGGGTTTGCTTAAAGGCGAAAAATGGCACGGTAACGAAGGCCTTGGCCTGATCCATCGATCACCGGAGCCTGCGCTGGGACAGCGTCGATTGATTCTCACGCTGGATTGGCTGGCTTAAGGCTTGAGCCAGGTGCCCTGGCTTTGCCCTTCGCAAAATGGCCGCAGATAAGCGGCATCGGTCGCCACGCCGTAATAGTGAATATCCTGGTGGTAAGGCATATTGGCGACCTGGGCGTTGCTGCAAACGCCGAACGCGCCGCCAGGGCAATGATCGACGTATTGCACTTCGACTTTCTGGCCGGCAAGGTTTGGCTGGCAGAAACCATCGGCAAACAGCTTCTGCGGGATGTTGCGGTTCTGTTGGCAGACTTTCACATCCAGCCGTTCCGCCTGGCTGTGAACCACACAAGCCTGGGCCAGAGCCTGGTTCGACGTCAGTGCCAGTAACAACCAGCCGATCATTCGCATGTTCACCTCCATCGAAAGCCGTCGATTATGTTGCAGCACATTCCCACCCATGTCATCGCCGGTCCCTTGGGTGCCGGCAAGACCAGCCTGATCAGGCATCTGCTGGCCCAGCGCCCGGCCAATGAGCGTTGGGCGGTGCTGATCAATGAGTTCGGTCAGATCGGCCTGGATGCCGCGCTGCTGACCCAGGCCGGCGATGGTATCGCACTGGGCGAAGTGGCCGGTGGCTGCTTGTGCTGCGTCAACGGCGCGCCGTTTCAGATCGGTCTTGGGCGTTTGCTGCGCAAGGCCCGGCCGGATCGGCTGTTCATCGAACCCTCGGGCCTGGGTCATCCCGCACAGTTGCTTCGGCAACTGTGCGAAGCGCCATGGCTCGGCGTGCTAGCGGTGCAACCCTGTGTGTTGGTGTTGGATGCCCGGGCGATGGTGGACGGCAAGCCTATACCCGACGCGCAGCGACAGACCCTGGCGGATGCCGGACTGCTGGTGCTGAACAAGTCCGAGACCCTCACACAAGCCGATCGCCAACGACTGACGGCGCAACTCTCAGGACGTGCGTTGTACTGGACACAACAGGCTGCGTTGCCGATCGAGCAATTGCCTGGCCTTGCAACTCGGGGCAGCGGGGCTGTGGATAACTTGAAGCTGCCCAAGAGCCTGGGGCAGGTACCGGCCATTTGGTCCGAGCCGACGCTGCCGATTTGCTTGTATCAGCAGCAGGAAGGTGGCTGGAGTATTGGTTGGCGCTGGCACCCAAGCCAGCAATTCGACGCAGCGGCACTGACGCGATGGCTGCAAGGCCAGGATTGGAGGCGGGCGAAGATGGTTATCCGCAGTGTCGACGGCTGGGTTTCAGCCAATGCGCTGGAGGGGACGGCACTGGGCTGGCAAGCCAGTGAGTGGCGCCAGGATTCTCGGATCGAGCTGATTTTCGATCAGCGGCAAGACGTTGATCGCCTGCAAGCCGGGTTGGCGACTTGTCGGTGTTGCTGAGTCAGCCCTGTTTCAAGGCTTCCATTTGTTGTGTTCCTGGCGCCACTGGCTCAACTCGATGACTTCAGCCCTGGGCCTGGTTTGGACCGGTTCAATGGAGGGGGTCGGTGTTTCTTCGAAGGGCATCGGGTAGGGCGCCAGTTCGATGTGCGCGCTGTGGGCGCCAAACTGGGTGATGGTGCCTGAATGGCGGCTTTCACCGGTGACGGTGAATTCGAAGGTGTAGACGCGTGCCAGCCGTCGTCGTCCGCTGGCGTCCTTCACAAAACCGAGTTTTTTCAGCGCCACGTTGCCGTCCAGCAACTCGATCTTGAGGTTGGTGCAATGCTGCATGACCCTCGCCAACGCCCGTTCGCGCAAGCCATGGTTGTGCCACAGCCAGGCACCGCCGGTAGCCAGCAGCATCAGCACGAAAATGTTTCCAAGGGTCAGCATGAACTAAGTGCTCCAACAAGTTGCTGCCAGCTTAACTGCCTCGCCGGTCTGTCGTACAGGCTGCGTTTAGTCGCATACTGCGCGGCTTGAATTTCAATCGTTTTACGGAAACTTCCCGCATGAAACGTACGCCTCATCTGCTTGCCATTCAGTCCCACGTGGTGTTCGGTCACGCTGGCAATAGCGCCGCAGTGTTTGCGATGCAGCGGGTCGGAGTGAACGTTTGGCCGCTCAATACCGTGCAGTTTTCCAATCACACCCAGTATGGTCAATGGGCCGGTGAAGTGCTTGCGCCAGAGCAGATACCGGCATTGGTAGAAGGCATTGCGGCGATCGGTGAGCTGGGTCATTGCGATGCGGTGTTGTCCGGCTACCTGGGTAGCGCGGCTCAGGGGCGGGCGATTCTGACGGGCGTGGCGCGGATCAAGGCTGCCAATCCCAAGGCGCTGTACCTCTGTGACCCGGTCATGGGACATCCAGAGAAGGGCTGCATCGTGGCGCCCGAGGTGAGTGAGTTTCTCCTGGAAGAAGCCGCTGCCGTGGCGGACCTCATGTGCCCGAACCAACTGGAGCTGGACAGTTTTTCGGGACGCAAGGCGCAGTCCTTGCTCGACTGCCTGGCCATGGCCCGGGCGTTGCTGGCCCGTGGACCGAAGGCGGTGCTGGTCAAGCACCTGGTCTACCCTGGCAAGCCCGATGACAGCTTCGAAATGCTACTGGTGACTGCCGACGGTAGCTGGCACCTGCGCCGTCCACTGCTGGCTTTCCCACGTCATCCGGTGGGCGTGGGTGACCTGACCTCGGGGTTGTTCCTGGCGCGGATACTGTTAGGGGACAGCCTGGTGGCGGCCCTGGAATTCACTGCCGCGGCGGTGCATGAAGTGCTGCTGGAAACCCAGGCCTGCACCAGCTATGAGCTGGAACTGGTCCGCGCCCAGGACCGGATCGCCCATCCACGGGTACGGTTCGAGGCAGTGCCGATCAGTATTTGATCAAACAGCGCCAATCCATGTGTGCGAGCCTGCTCGCGATAGCGGTGTGACAGGCTGGATAATGCTGTCATCGCGAGCAGGCTCCCACATTTGTTTCTGTGGCCGATTAAGGCCCGTCTGCCTTGATGTCCTGGTAACGCTTTTCCAGCTCCTGGCGAATCTGCCGGCGCTGCTGGGCTTGTTCGTAGCGGCGCTTTGCTTCGCTGTTTTGCGGCTGTAAGGGCGGCACGGCTGCGGGTTTACGTTGGTCATCCACCGCTACCATGGTGAAGAAGCAACTGTTGGTGTGGCGCACCGAGCGTTCGCGAATGTTCTCGGTCACGACTTTGATGCCCACTTCCATCGACGTGTTGCCGGTGTAGTTCACCGATGCCAGGAAGGTCACCAGCTCACCGACATGAATCGGCTCACGGAAGATGACCTGGTCAACCGACAGGGTCACCACGTAGCGCCCGGCATAGCGGCTGGCGCAGGCGTAGGCGACTTCGTCGAGGTATTTGAGCAAGGTGCCGCCATGGACATTGCCAGAGAAGTTGGCCATATCGGGGGTCATCAATACCGTCATCGACAGCTGGGCGTTTCCGGGTTCCATAACGTACTCACGGTTCAAGGCAGTCATTCGGGAGTGCACCTCTGCGGGTGCTGGGCAGTGGCCTGCGAACAGGTCACCAGGTTTTAAAAGCCACCGATATCGGGACGCTGCACCTGTGGTTGCCGTCACGCGCCGATGGATCTGTTTCCATATATTGCATCGTCTTTTTGTCGGAAGTCGCGGTGTTACCCTTCAAAAACCCGTTGCGAGGGCAATTCCTACAGAGGAAATGGATTTCTCCAACTCTGCAGTGAGCCATTTTGAACAGGGAGCCCCGACATGCATGCCATCAGCTTCATTCAGGACTTGGCAATTATCATGATGGCAGCGGGGCTGGTGACCTTACTCTTTCATCGTTTCAAGCAGCCGGTGGTATTGGGCTATATCGTGGCCGGCTTCATCATCGGCCCGCATACGCCACCGTTCGGTTTTATCCACGACGAAGACACAATCAAGACCCTGGCCGAGCTCGGGGTGATCTTCCTGATGTTTTGCCTGGGCCTGGAGTTCAGCCTGCGCAAACTGTTCAAGGTCGGGGCCACGGCCTTCATCGCGGCGTTCCTCGAAATCGTGCTGATGATCTGGATCGGCTATGAAATCGGCCGCTGGTTCGAGTGGAGCACCATGGACTCGCTGTTCCTCGGCGCGATCCTGGCCATTTCCTCCACCACTATCATCGTCAAGGCTCTCAACGACCTGAAGATGAAGAACGAACGCTTCGCCCAGCTGATTTTCGGGGTGTTGATCGTCGAGGACATCCTCGGTATTGGCATCATCGCCTTGCTGTCGAGCATTGCCGTCAGCGGCACCGTGAGCTCTGGCGAGGTGTTTTCCACGGTGGGCAAGTTGTCGTTGTTCATGATCGTCGCGTTGGTCGTCGGCATTCTGCTGGTGCCAAGGGTACTGGCCTACGTGGCGAAGTTCGACAGCAACGAAATGCTGCTGATTACCGTGTTGGGTTTGTGTTTCGGCTTCTGCCTGCTGGTGGTGAAGCTGGAGTACAGCATGGTGCTCGGGGCGTTCCTGATCGGTGCGATCATGGCCGAGTCCCGGCAACTGCTGAAAATAGAGCGGCTGGTGGAGCCGGTGCGCGATCTGTTCTGCGCGATTTTCTTCGTCGCCATCGGGCTGATGCTCGACCCTGCGATATTGCTGCAGCACGCCTGGCCGATTGCGGTGATCACGGGTGCAGTTGTAGTTGGCAAGATGCTGTCCTGCGGCCTCGGTGCCTTTATCGCCGGCAACGACGGACGCACCTCGCTGCGCGTTGGGATGGGCCTTTCGCAGATCGGCGAATTTTCCTTCATCATCGCGTCGTTGGGGATGACCCTGCAGGTCACCAGCGATTTCCTATATCCGGTTGCGGTCGCCGTCTCGGTGTTGACCACACTGCTGACACCGTACCTGATCCGGGCCGCCGACCCGCTGTCCGTCAAGTTGGCGACGGTCATGCCGCAACGGTTGACGCGGGTGCTGGGGATGTATGGCGAATGGCTGCGCAGCATCCAGCCCCACGGCGAAGGGGCGATGGTGGCGCAGATGGTCCGGCGGATTGTGCTGCAGGTTGGAGTCAACCTGGCGCTGGTCATCGCGATTTTTGTTTCGAGCGGTTATTTCGCCGAGCGGATATCGGCTTACCTGCAAGTATGGATAAGCGACCCGAGCTGGCAGAAAGCATTGATCTGGGGCGGGGCGTTGTTGCTGTCGCTACCGTTCCTGATCGCCGCCTATCGCAAGCTCAAGGCACTGTCGATGCTGTTGGCGGAGATGAGCGTGAAACCGGAAATGGCTGGTCGCCATACCCAGCGCGTGCGTCGGGTGATTGCCGAAGTGATCCCGATTCTCTCGCTGTTGGTGATTTTCCTGCTATTGGCAGCGTTGTCGGCCAGCATTCTGCCGACCAACAAGTTGCTCGTGCTGATCGCCGTGGTGGCGGCTGCCGTAGCGGCACTGCTATGGCGCTGGTTCATCCGCCTGCATACGCGGATGCAGGTGGCCTTGCTTGAAACCCTGGACAACCACAAGGACTCGTCCGGGCACTGAGCGGCGGTGGGGCTCAGCTTTCCAGCCAGACGTCCCGGGCCCAGTGCCAGACCGACTCCCAGGTCTCTTCGGCGATCAGTTCTTCTTCGGCCTGCCACAGCACCACAGTGCCGTCTTCTTCGACGCAATAATAATCGTCGCCGTCCTGGCAGATCGGGATCAGGCTGCGGTCGACGCCGGCATCCCAGGCATTGGCGGCCACATCCGGCAGGTAGGTGTGGGACTGTGGATCGGTGACGGTCACCGGTTCCAGGCTGCCATAGACGACATCGCTGACGGTCAGCAAAAATTCCCTGAAGACGAATGGGATATCGATGAACAGCTGCTCTTCGATCTCTACCAGCAAGTCTTCGTCGGGCAACTCCAGCGGGACCGGTACGGGCTCGTTGGCTTCACGCAATTGTTCGATTATTTCTTCCACGTCCGGGATCCTCTTTCTCGATGGCGCGGTTTGATATGGAGCGGTTTATACAGTAGCTCGCTATAGATGCAACTGCGAAATAGAAAACCCCGGCCTGAGCCGGGGTTCTTTTATTTCAACATGCAAAACGGGCAAAGGTTCAACCGTTCTGGCGGATACCGGCCACCAGCCAAGGCTGGTCATCGCCCTGGGCACGTTCCATGTTCCAGCTTTCGCTGAACGCTTCGCCCTTGTCGAAGCGAGAGTCCTTCGACACACCGCTGAAGGTCAGGGTGGCGATGGTCTTGTCGGCGCGATCGTCGACGCCGTCCAGTTGCACGTTCAGATTGTCGATGTAGGTGGACTGGAAGCCATCGCCCAGTTCGGCCCGCTCGCGCTTGAGGAACTCCAGCAGCTGTGGGGTCACGAATTCGGAGATCTTGTCCATTTCGTTCGCATCCCAATGTTGCTGCAGGGACATGAAATGGTTGCGCGCGGCTTCGACGAAGCGGCCTTCGTTGAACCAGGCTGGCGCATTGATGACCGGACGGACGGCAGCAGGCGCTGCCGAACCGCCGAAGATCGAGCCACCGGCAGGTTGCTGGTTTAACTCTTCCCGTTGCATCGATGCGTGGCCGGCCGGCGCCAATTGCTCCTGCTGCTTGCGACGACGGGCGGCAATGAAGCGAAAGGCCAGGAAGGCGATGACCGCCATGATCAGGATGTCGAAGATCTGCATGCCCTGGAAGCCGTCGCCCATGAACATGGAGGCGAGCAGGCCACCGGCGGCGATGCCGGCCAGGGGACCGAGCCAGCGCGAAGCACCACTGGCCTTGGTGGCAGCACCTGCGGCACCGGCCGCACCTGCGCTGGCAGCGGTAGAGCCGGCGGCAGAGGACGGCGCCATCTGGCTGGTCTGGTGAGTTGGGGCCGCGCCCGAACTTTTACCACCGCCAAAACGCTTGGCAGCATTGGCGTCGATGGCCATCGTCAGGCCAATGCACAGCGCCATGGCGATGCTAAGAAAACGTTTCATATAAAGGCATTCCCATCTGTGGATAGC
Organism: Pseudomonas sp. RL_5y_Pfl2_73; assembly: GCF_963970515.1. Lineage (NCBI taxonomy): Bacteria > Pseudomonadati > Pseudomonadota > Gammaproteobacteria > Pseudomonadales > Pseudomonadaceae > Pseudomonas > Pseudomonas sp. RL_5y_Pfl2_73. The sequence goes on from NZ_CAXAPD010000011.1 coordinate 158,711, forward strand.
ACGCGGGTCATGTTGCACAGCTGAACTGTTGCTGGCTAGCGACAGAGTGTTTCGGGTTTTTGCGTGACAGCTTAGGTTCAGCTTCGGCTGTGCAAGAAGGCTTGCTCGCTTTGGGCTGTAGGAAAAGTAAATAAGTTCGGTCGGAAACTAATATGGGATAGGAAGAGATATCTGTGAGAGCAAGGCTTGCCCGCGATAGCGATCTGTCTGACGCATCTGTGTCGAATGTGCCACCGCCTCGCGGGCAAGCCTTGCTCCCACAGCAAGGTGCTTCATACGAAATCTTTAGATCGCTTCGAGCTTGGCATACCCCAGCATCAGCCACTTGCTGCCTTCGCTGAAGTTCACCTGCACCCGCGCCTGGGCGCCAGCGCCCTCGAAGTTGAGGATCACGCCATCGCCGAATACCGAATGCCGTACGGTCTGGCCGAGGCTGAAGCCGGTCTCAGGGATGTCGCTGCCGCCGAACAGGCTGCTGGTGCTTTGCTGCTGGCCGCCACCGAACGGACGGCTGACGCTGTTGGACAGTCGCACTTCCTGGATCAGACCCTTCGGTACTTCACGTACGAAGCGTGACACTTTGTTGTAGGTCTCGCTGCCATACAAACGTCGGGTTTCGGCGTAGGTCAGCACCAGATTCTGCATGGCGCGGGTGATACCGACGTAGGCCAGGCGCCGTTCTTCCTCCAGGCGTCCCGGTTCTTCCAGGCTCATCTTGTGGGGGAACAGGCCTTCTTCCATGCCCACGAGGAACACGTAGGGGAATTCCAGACCCTTGGCGCTGTGCAGGGTCATCAGCTGGATGCTGTCTTCGTGTTCGTCGGCCTGGGTGTCACCGGCCTCCAGGGAAGCGTGACCCAGGAAGGCCGATAGCGGCGACAGGGCTTCGTCTTCTTCGGTGCTTTCGAAGTTGCGCGCGGCGCTGACCAGCTCCTCGAGGTTTTCCACCCGGGCCTGGCCTTTCTCGCCTTTTTCCGCTTCGTGGTAGGCGATCAGGCCGGACTGCTCGATGACGGTCTGAGTCATCAAGTGTATAGGCATGTCCCCGCACTTGGCGGCCAGGTCTTCAATCAGGTCCATGAAGGCCTTCAGGGCGCCAGCGGCGCGACCGGCCATGCCTTTGTTGGCGACCAGTTGGTGCATGGCTTCCCACATGGATACGTGGCTGTGGCGCGCGTGATCGCGAATCGCCTCGACGGTTTTCTCACCGATGCCCCGCGTCGGCACGTTGATCACCCGCTCCAGGGCCGCGTCGTTGCCGCGACCTTCGATCAGGCGCAGGTAGGCCATGGCGTTCTTGATTTCAGCTCGCTCGAAGAAGCGCTGGCCGCCGTAGATGCGGTAGGGGATCCGTTCGCGCAGCAACGCCTCTTCCAGCACCCGCGACTGGGCGTTGGAACGGTACAGGATGGCGATGTCGCTGCGGGCCAGGCCGGTTTTCAGCGCGCTTTCGATGGTTTCCACCACGTAGCGGGCTTCGTCGTGTTCGTTGAAGGCGGCGTAGAGGTTGATTGCTTCGCCTTCGCCACCGTCGGTCCACAATTCCTTGCCCAGGCGCCCGGTGTTGTTGGCGATCAGGGCGTTGGCGGCCTTGAGGATACCGGCGGTGGAGCGGTAGTTCTGTTCCAGGCGGATGACTTCGGTGTCGGGAAAGTCCGTCGAGTACTGGTGGATGTTCTCGATTTTGGCGCCGCGCCAGCCGTAGATCGACTGGTCGTCGTCACCCACCACCATCAGGCTGTCACCGCCCTTGGCGAGCAGGCGCAACCAGGCGTATTGCACGGCGTTGGTGTCCTGGAATTCGTCCACCAATACATGCCGGAAGCGCTTCTGGTAATGGGCCAGCAGGCCTGGGTGGTCGCGCCACAGGTCCAGCGCCCGTAGCAGCAGCTCGGAGAAGTCGATGACGCCGGCACGCTGGCACGCCGCCTCATAGGCTTCATAGATGCTGCGCATGGTCGCCAGGAACAGGTCGCCGCTGGCCTGGATGTGCTGCGGGCGCAGGCCTTCGTCTTTTTGGCCGTTGATGAACCATTGGGCCTGGCGGGCGGGCCAGCGCTGTTCGTCCAGGCCCAGCTCGCGGATCACCCGCTTGACCAGGCGTTGCTGGTCGTCGCTGTCGAGGATCTGGAAGGTCTGGCTCAGCCCGGCCTCCTGCCAATGCGCCCGCAACAAGCGGTGCGCCAGGCCGTGGAACGTGCCGACCCACATGCCGGCGGGGTTGATGCCCATCAGTTGTTCGATGCGATGGCGCATCTCGGCCGCGGCCTTGTTGGTGAATGTCACCGACAGGATCGAATGGGGAGAGGCGTTCTCGACCTGGATCAACCAGGCGATACGATGCACCAGCACTCGGGTTTTACCGGAGCCGGCACCGGCCAGGACCAACTGACGACCCACGGAGGCTGCTACGGCCTGGCGTTGGGCATCGTTGAGGGAGTTCAGCAGAAGGGAGAGGTCATCGCGCATCGGGGCATTCTAGGGTGCGACGCGACCCCGGGCAAACCGAGCTTTGCATCAGCCGATAAAAGACCGCTTGAGGATGACCGGCGGGTCATAGACTACAGGTATTGGCGGGGCCCGCTTCGAAGAGGCGCCACCCAATGAAATAGCGACTTGTTCCGCATTTTTATGAGCTGGGGCAGTGTGGGATGGCCCATGGCTTGTGTATGCTCGGTGCTTGTTTCAGGTTCTCCATGCTCCACTGAATAAGAACAAGAATAGTGCCAATGACCCTCAATTCCGATCCGGTGGGCCCCTGTGTGGAGCCGCGGGTCATCTGCAAGCAGTACGCCATGGAGATGGCGGTCGAGCGCACACGTCTGCTGTATCAAGGCTCGCTGCTGCCCACGCTGTTCATGTTGCTCAATGGTCTGGTCTGCGCCGCGCTGTTATGGGAGCCGCGGCGCTATTTCCTGGTCAGCGTCTGGCTGGTCTGGTTGTTGTCGCTGGTGGCGTTGCGGGTGATCCAGGTGGCGGCTTTCGATTCGGCGATGCCGGGCCGCCAGGCACACCCGATCTGGTTGCGTATGTTTTTGCTGGGCTCCGCGATGACCGGTCTGACGCTGGCTGGGGCCGGTATCGCGCTGGTCCCGGCTGACAGTTTCCAACAACAGGCCTGGGTGTTCGGCCTGATTGGCGCGGCAGCCCTGTCCGCCAGTGTGGCCTACGCGGTGAGTCTTCCCGCCTTCCTGTCCTTTACCTTGCCCTGCCTGTTACCGGCCATCGGCTACCTCTTCTGGGGCGGCGATGAGCAGCAACGCGGGTGGGGCTGGCTTGGGCTGATCGTGTTGGTCTCGCTGAGCGTGGTGGCCTGGCAAGTCAACCGCTTGATCCAACGCAGCCTGTTGCGACGCTTCCAGAACCAGGCGCTAATCGAGCATCTGCAGCAAGCACAAACCCGCAGCGCCCAGCTCAACGACGCGCTGGCCCGGGAGGTCGAACAACGCCGTTCTGCCGAGGAAAAACTGCGAGCGGCCCAGATTGGCCTGGAGGCGCGGGTCGCGCAGCGCAGTCTTGAACTGGAGGTCGCCAGCCAGGCCTTGAGCAAAAGCGAGGCGCGCCTGGCCCTGGCGCTCAAGGCCAGTGAGCTGGGGTTGTGGGATTGGAACCTGCAGACTGACGAAGTTCATCACACACAACTCAAGGAACTGTTCGGCCTGGAGCCCGAATACATCACGGCGATGCTCACTCACCTCACTCCGCGCCTGCACCCGCAAGACCTGCCGGCGCTCAAGCGAGCCTTGGTCGAACACCTCAAGGGTCGCAGCGAGGATTACCAGATCGAATACCGCGTGCGCCACGGCGATGGCCACTGGGTCTGGATCGAAGACCGCGGCCGGGCCGTGGAACGCAGCGTGAGCGGCCGGGTGCTGCGTATGGTCGGCACCCGGCGAGACATCAGCACCCACAAGGAGCTTGAGCAGCAACGGCAACTGGCGGCCACAGTGTTCGAAGCCGCCAGTGAAGGTATCGTGATTTTCGACCCTCACTACGTGCTTCTCGCTGCCAATCAGGCGTTCACGCGGGTCACCGGTTTCAATATCGATGACATGCTTGGGCGCAACGTGGTGGACCTGCCGTGCAGTCGCGACGCGCGCCGGCATTACCCCATCATTCGCCAAGCGCTCAAGCAGCATGGCACCTGGCAGGGGGAGTTGGTGGAGGCGCGGGCCAACGGCGAGTTGTATCCGCAATGGCTGCAATTGAACGTCGTGCGCGATGCTCGGGGAAATGTCAGTCATATCGTGGGTTTCTTCGCCGATCTTTCGGCGCGACGCGAATCCGAAGAACGGATGCGCTATCTGACCCATTACGATGAATTGACCGGGCTGGCTAATCGCTCGCTGTTTCGCGAGCGCCTGCACGAAGCTCACCAGCGTGTGCGCCAGGGTGGACGGCGCAGCCTGGCGTTGCTGCATATCAACCTGGACCGTTTCAAATTGCTCAACGACAGCCTCGGCCATGACATCGCCGACCAGTTGTTGCAGAAAATGGCACGACGCCTGATCAATGCGCTCCCCGAGGCGGACACCATCGCCCGGCTATCGGGCGATGAGTTTGCGGTGTTGTTCGATGCCTATGGCAACCTTTCGAGCCTGGCGCGCGTGGCCACTCGGCTGGCCGCCAAACTGCGTGTGCCACTGACCATAGAAGGCCATGAACTGGTGCTCAGTGCCTCGATCGGCATCAGTCTGTTGCCCGACAACACGCGGGAAGTTGCCATGCTGGTCAGCCAGGCGAACATGGCCATGCAACATGCCAAGCATTTGGGGGGCAACAATTTCCAGTTCTACACCGACAGCCTCCAGGCCAGCACGCTGGAGCGTCTGCAGTTGGAGAATCAGTTGCGCAAGGCCTTGGAAGAGCACCAACTGAAGGTTTTTTATCAGCCAAAACTGTGTTTGGCGACTGGTCGCCTGAACGCCGCCGAGGCGTTGGTGCGTTGGGATCATCCGGCCATGGGCCGGGTGCCGCCGGGGGATTTTATCGGCCTGGCCGAAGAGACCGGGTTGATTGGGCCGATTGGCGAGTTCGTATTGCGCCAGGCTTGTTGGCAGGCATGCGAATGGCAGCGTCAGGGGCTCGCGCCAATCAGGGTGTCCGTCAATCTGTCGGTGCATCAATTGCGTCAGGGCAAGCTGGTCAGCCTGGTGCGGCAGGTACTGGAAGAAACCGGTCTGGCCCCTCAATACCTGGAACTGGAGCTCACCGAGAGCCAGTTGCTCGACAGCGTGGAACACATTATCGCCACGTTCCAGCAATTGCGTGACCTTGGGGTCAAGCTGGCGATCGATGATTTCGGTACCGGCTACTCATCCCTGAGTTACCTCAAGCGCATCCCGGTGGATTACGTGAAGATCGACCAGGCGTTCATTCGTGGGTTAGGTGAGGGCAGCGTGGATGTGGCAATTACCCGGGCAATCATTGCAATGGCGCATGGGTTGTCGCTCAAGGTCGTGGCCGAAGGCGTTGAGCGGCAGGAGCAACTCGAATTCCTCAGGAATGAACGTTGCGATGAGGTTCAAGGGTATCTGATCAGCCGGCCGGTGGAGGCTGACGGGTTGGCTGGGTTGTTGCGGGCGCAACACCTGGGTGAATGAGCCTGGACCACGAGGAAAACTTCCCGTCAGGCAACGACGTCGTCTGACGGGAAGTTATGGGGTCTACACTTAGTTAGTTACTAGCACTTCATCGATGTGGTGCAGTAACTGGCCTTCGAAAAAAATACTGACGCCAGTGACACTGGAGTCGCCCAGCGCTTTATACTCAACGAGCTTGTTTGTCAGTGCCGGCAGTGAAATTCCGTTGGATTGTTCAAGTTTCAACTCCAGTCGCAGATTAAGAGACTTGTCTTGTAGGTCGCTGCGTACCAGCGTGGGGGTAACGCCGCTATTGGCCACGGTGACGGTGCCAAAGGTGCGGAAAGATACGGCGCCTGGCATGCGGTCGATTTGTGCGGTCCAGTCTTTAGTCGTGATTTTCATGGTAGTAACTCCTGTAGTTAAGTTGATTGCGTCCTGCGGGAATCAATATATCTATTTCGCCCTGATAGTGTTTGCTCAATTGCTGTTGGTGTTGTAAGGAGAAATGATATTTCGATGGATTACTTGGTTTTGTCTTGATGTCTACTGTCTATTATTGCGGGATATATGTTGGCGGGGAGCAAGTTATTGGGTGATTGGCCAGTGACCTATAAACGATTTTCCCCGGGTTAGAAGCTCAGGACAGGCCAGGAAACCAGCGGATCGGCAGCGTTGAGCGTTTGCGCTACGGCCACAAGCTGCTACATCGGGGGATCCTCGGCCAAAACAAAGGGGCGGCGAGGCAATCCAGTTACGTTTTGGACGGGCAAAAAGCCAATTCTTGTAGTATAACTACAAGCTTGCTACATCCCGGCACCTGCCCATAACAAGAGTCCAGCCCCTTGAACCTGTTGCAACACATCGCCCAGTCACGCCACTTGCTACGCAAGTCGGAGCTGAAAGTCGCCGATCACGTACTGCTTGATCCTGCGGCCGTGATGCATAGCTCCATGGCCGATCTTGCCCACAGCGTCGGCATCAGCGAACCGACCATCGTGCGTTTCTGCCGGGCCATCGGTTGCTCGGGTTTCCAGGACCTGAAACTCAAGCTGGCGCAAAGCTTGGCCGCCGGCGCGAGCTTCGGTCAGTTTGCGATCCACGAAGACGATTCAGTGGCCGACTACAGCCTGAAAATCTTCGACACGACCCTGCATACCCTAATGGAGGTTCGCGAGAAGCTCGACCCAGTGGCGTTGCAAAAAGCCGTCACGGCCATGTCCCAGGCCCAGCGTGTCGAGTTTTATGGCTTCGGCGCCTCGGGCGCGGTGGCGGCCGATGCCCAGCACAAGTTCTTCCGGTTACTGCTGACGGCAGCGGCCTATTCCGACCCGCACATGCAGGCCATGTCAGCGGTGACCTTGAAACCCACCGACGTGGCGATCTGCATTTCCCAATCGGGGCGATCCAAGGACTTGCTGATCACCGCGAACCTAGTGCGCGAAAGTGGTGCCTCGCTGATCACCTTGTGCCCGAGCCAGACGCCATTGGCAGAACTGTCCACGGTGAACCTGGCCATCGACGTGCATGAAGACACTGAGATCTACACGCCGTTGACCTCGCGCATCGCCCACCTGGTGGTGATCGACGTGCTGGCAATGGGTGTCGCCATGGCCCGCGGGCCAAGCCTGGTCAACCACCTCAAGAGCGTGAAGCGCAGCCTTCGCAGCCTGCGGCTGTCGCCCAAGTCGGTGAAGGCGTTGGACGACTGATCGGGTCGCTTCGACTCTTTGTCGAGGAAGCTTTTGTGGCGAGGGAGTGCTTGCGCTCGGTTGCGGTAGGAGCTGCCGAAGGCTGCGATCTTTTGATCTTTCGATCTTTCGATCTTTCGCTTGAGATTCAGGTGTTTGGGGAAAGATCGCAGCCTCGTTGCACTCGACAGCTCCTACACAGCTTCTACGCGGTTCCAGCGCGGTTCCAAGGCGGTTCCTATGGTTCGGCGGGAGCAAGCATCTTCGCAGCAGGTGGCGGCTGCCCAAATTCATCGTCTTGTAATCTTCGCGCCGCTAAACCGTCATCCCGCGCCGTCATCGTAAAGCTCCCGTATACGTCTTGGGAGTCTCGACATGACCCAGTCCTACGAAGAACGCAGCGCCGTCAAAACCCGTCGTCAGCAGGAAGACCAGCGCCGTATGGCGTTCCGTCGTGCCATCGAAGACCGCTATGAACAGCGCCAGCTCCTGGCCGACATCAGCGAATTTCCTGGCACGGCAGAGTTCAATTACTGGCAGGCAACGCCGGAGGCTTCCCGTCGAAACGCTCAACCAGGCCGATGATTTGAGCGCGCTCACCGCGAACAAATGCCAAGAAGGCGTGAGCCACCGGTGACAGGCGTTTGGCCTTGGCCTGCACCAGGCACCAACTGCGGTACAGCGGCAACTCCTCCACCGGCAATTCGATGAGTGCGCCGGACGACAATTCTCGGCTCACGGCGTGGCGCGTCAACAGTGCCACGCCCAGTGCGGCCACCACGCACTCGCGTTGGGCCTCCGCCGACGCCACCTCCAGTGTCTGGGTGAAATGCACCCGTTTCTCCTTGAAATACTCCTCGCAGGCCAGTCGCGTGCCGGACCCCGGCTCGCGCAACAGCAGGGTATAGGGCTCCAGGTCCTGCAAGCGCAGCGGGCCCATGTGGCACAGCGGATGATCGGGCGGCGCCACGGCGACGATTGGATTGTTGAGAAATGGCAGGAACTCCAGGCCCATGTCCTGAGGCACCATGGACATGATCACCAGGTCGTCACGGTTGTCCGAGAGCCGGCGGATGACCTGGCCGCGATTGACCACCGTGAGGTTCAGGTTGACCTCCGGATGCTGGCGCTTGAACGCGGCGAACAGGTGCGGGACGAAGTACTTGGCGCTCGACTCCACCGCCAGTTTCAATTGGCCTTGCAGCGAACCCTGCATATCCGAGAGCTGCATATCGAGGTTTTCCAGGCGTCCGAAGATGTCCCGGCTGGCACGTTGCAGGGCTTCGGCGGCTTCGGTCATGTAGAGTTTTTTGCCCACATACTCGAATAACGGTTGGCCAATCAGCTCTTCCAGGGAACGAATCTGTAGGCTAACGGCCGGTTGTGTGAGAGACATTTCGTCAGCTGCACGGCTGTAGGACCTCAGGTCGCACACCTCGTTGAAAATCTGCAATTGACGCAATGTCATACGCATCAATGACTTACGCATTATTTAAGCACCCTGGGCCGAGACGGATAGCGCAACTATAAGTCTTTGCTTATGCACGACCCAATAAATATTCATTTTTGTTAATCGACAGCCAGGACTAGTGTGGGGCTGCGACCAATTGTTACATCTGGTCACGCGTCGGCCTGGACCCCAGGCCGTGGTATCACCGGCTCAAGGGAACCTCCAATTGATAACAAAGATCCTGATCGCCAACCGTGGTGAAATTGCCGTCCGCATCGTGCGCGCTTGCGCCGAGATGGGCATTCGCTCGGTCGCGGTCTATTCCGACGCGGACCGCCATGCGTTGCATGTCAAGCGTGCGGACGAGGCCCACAGCATTGGCGCCGATCCGCTGGCCGGCTATCTGAACCCGCGCAAACTGGTGAACCTGGCGGTGGAAACCGGCTGTGATGCCTTGCACCCCGGCTACGGTTTTCTCTCGGAAAACGCCGAACTGGCAGACATCTGCGCCGAACGCGGAATCAAATTCATTGGCCCCTCGGCAGAAGTCATTCGCCGCATGGGCGACAAGACCGAAGCGCGCCGCAGCATGATCAAGGCCGGTGTGCCGGTCACGCCGGGCACCGAAGGCAACGTGGCGGGCATTGAAGAAGCGCTGACCGAAGGCGATCGGATCGGTTACCCGGTGATGCTCAAGGCAACGTCCGGCGGCGGCGGTCGTGGTATCCGTCGCTGCAACAGCCGCGAAGAACTCGAACAGGCTTTCCCACGGGTCATTTCCGAAGCCACCAAGGCATTCGGTTCGGCGGAAGTGTTTCTGGAAAAGTGCATCGTCAATCCCAAGCACATCGAAGCGCAGATCCTGGGCGACAGTTTCGGCAACGTGGTGCACCTGTTCGAACGTGACTGCTCGATCCAGCGACGCAACCAGAAGCTGATTGAAATTGCCCCGAGCCCGCAGCTGACCCCCGAGCAGCGCGCCTACATCGGCGACCTGTCGGTGCGCGCCGCCAAGGCCGTGGGCTACGAGAATGCCGGCACCGTGGAGTTCCTGCTCGCCGAAGGCGAGGTGTACTTCATGGAGATGAACACCCGGGTGCAGGTGGAACACACCATCACCGAAGAAATCACCGGCATCGACATCGTTCGCGAACAGATCCGCATCGCCTCCGGGTTGCCGCTGTCGGTCAAGCAGGAAGACATCCAGCACCGTGGCTTTGCGTTGCAGTTCCGTATCAACGCCGAGGACCCGAAAAACAACTTCCTACCCAGCTTCGGCAAGATCACCCGCTATTACGCCCCTGGCGGCCCGGGCGTGCGCACCGACACGGCGATCTACACCGGCTACACCATTCCACCGTTCTACGACTCGATGTGCCTGAAACTGGTGGTCTGGGCGTTGACTTGGGAAGAAGCGATGGACCGTGGGCTGCGGGCCCTGGATGACATGCGCCTGCAGGGGGTCAAGACCACCGCCGCATATTACCAGGAGATTCTGCGCAATCCGGAATTCCGCAGTGGCCAGTTCAATACCAGCTTCGTTGAAAGCCACCCTGAACTGACCAACTACTCGATCAAGCGCAAACCCGAAGAGCTGGCCCTGGCCATCGCCGCCGCCATTGCCGCCCACGCAGGCCTGTAAGGAAATACAACCATGTCCAAGAAGATCTTTGTTACCGACACAATCCTGCGCGACGCCCACCAATCGCTGCTCGCCACGCGCATGCGCACCGAGGACATGCTGCCGATCTGCGACAAGCTCGACAAAGTCGGCTATTGGTCGCTGGAAGTCTGGGGCGGCGCGACATTCGACGCCTGCGTGCGCTTCCTGAAGGAGGACCCGTGGGAGCGTTTGCGCCAACTGCGCGCGGCGCTGCCCAACACTCGCCTGCAAATGCTGCTGCGCGGTCAGAATCTGTTGGGCTATCGCCATTACAGCGATGACGTGGTCAAGGCATTCGTAGCCAAGGCTGCGGTCAACGGCATCGATGTGTTCCGTATTTTCGATGCGATGAACGACGTGCGCAATCTGCGGGTCGCCATCGAGGCGGTGAAGGCCTCAGGCAAGCATGCCCAGGGCACCATCGCCTACACCACCAGCCCGGTGCACACCATCGACGCGTTCGTGGCCCAGGCCAAGCAGATGGAAGCCATGGGTTGCGACTCGGTGGCGATCAAGGACATGGCCGGTCTGCTGACCCCGTACGCCACTGGCGAACTGGTGAAAGCGCTGAAGAGCGAGCAATCGTTGCCGGTGTTCATCCACTCCCACGACACCGCTGGCCTGGCCGCGATGTGTCAGCTCAAGGCTGTCGAAAACGGCGCTGACCACATCGACACCGCGATCTCCAGCTTCGCCTGGGGCACCAGCCATCCGGGCACCGAATCGATGGTTGCGGCCCTTAAGGGCAGCGAATTCGACACCGGCCTGGACTTGGAACTGCTGCAGGAAATCGGCCTGTACTTCTACGCCGTGCGCAAGAAGTACCACCAGTTCGAAAGCGAGTTCACCGCGGTGGACACCCGCGTCCAAGTCAACCAGGTACCGGGCGGGATGATTTCCAACCTCGCCAACCAGTTGAAAGAGCAGGGCGCACTGAACCGGATGAGCGAAGTGCTGGCGGAGATCCCGCGCGTGCGCGAAGACCTCGGTTTCCCGCCGCTGGTGACCCCGACCTCGCAGATCGTCGGCACCCAGGCGTTCTTCAACGTGTTGGCCGGTGAGCGCTACAAAACCATCACCAACGAAGTGAAGCTCTATCTGCAGGGCGGCTACGGCAAGGCGCCAGGTTCGGTGAACGAGAAGCTGCGTCGCCAGGCCATCGGCAGTGAAGAGGTGATCGACGTGCGTCCGGCCGATTTGCTCAAGCCGGAAATGACCAAGCTGCGTGGCGAAATCGGTGCGCTGGCCAAGTCCGAAGAAGACGTACTGACCTATGCCATGTTCCCGGACATCGGTCGCAAGTTCCTCGAAGAACGCGAAGCCGGCACCCTGACTCCGGAAGTGCTGCTGCCCATCCCTGAGGCGGGCAGCGTGAGCTCGGCGGGCGGCGAAGGCGTGCCGACCGAATTCGTCATCGACGTTCACGGCGAAACCTACCGCGTCGACATCACCGGTGTGGGCGTGAAGGCCGAAGGCAAGCGTCACTTCTACCTGTCCATCGACGGCATGCCCGAAGAGGTCGTGTTCGAACCGCTCAATGAATTTGTCGGCGGCGGTGGCAGCAAGCGTAAGCAAGCCACTGCGCCGGGCCATGTCAGCACCACCATGCCGGGCAACATCGTCGATGTGCTGGTCAAGGAAGGCGATGTGGTGAAGGCCGGTCAAGCCGTGCTGATCACCGAAGCCATGAAGATGGAAACCGAAGTGCAGGCGGCCATCGCTGGCAAGGTCACCGCGATTCATGTGGCCAAGGGTGACCGGGTCAATCCGGGCGAGATCCTGATCGAGATCGAAGGCTGAGCTAACCGCCTCGATACAACGTTTTAACCTCGGGGGGGCATGTGCTCCCCTTTTTTTTGCCTGTCAGAACATCATTCGCCACTGGCCCATCAGTGCACCGTTGTGGTTGTCCTGGCCTGTTTCGCTGCGATAGTTCAGCCCCAGGGTATGCCGTGGTGAAACGGCCAGGTCCAGCCCCGCTTCCAGGAGCAGGCTGTCACGGTCTAGTTCGATACCTTCGACGGTATAGATGCCACTTCCGCTAGCCATACGCTGATGTGAGGTGCCCCTTACGTCGCCATACAGGTGCTTCCAGCCGACATCCAGTCGCGGCGTCAACCGCATGCCTCGGTCGAAAATCAAAGGACGGGCGAGGCGCAGGCCGAGGTCGCTGCTGTAGTGTTCTTGTGCCTGGCCGTTGTATTGCAACGCGGCGTCCCCACCTTTTTCGGTATAGGCATCGCGTCGATAGCGCTGGTAACCCACTTGGACATAGGGCTCGATATCGAAATGTCCAACATCCAGGTTGTAGCCGATCTGTCCAAAGACCTGCTGTGTCGTGGCATCGTAACGACCCTTCAAGCGATCCCTGAACCCATTGAAGGCAACGTGGCGCTTGGTGCTGCCGTCATGACTGCCATAGACAGCGCCCAGGCGCAGCGCCAGCGGCCCGTCCTGGCGCAAGGCATAGGCGCCCACGAGCCAACTGTCGAGTGCTCCGTCGAATTGATAGCTGTCCAGTCGTGTCTGGGTCTTGCTGCCGATGATGCCCAGTCGCCAAACGGGGCTGACGGCCCAGTCGGTTCCCAGCATCAGGCCTTTTGTCGAATGCTTGAGGGCAAAGCTGCCCAATTGCTTGGTGAGGCTGCCGCTGTTGCCGATGGCCTGGACCCAGACTTGGCCGTTGTCGTACCCATCCGCCGGATTTCTCCGGCTCATGGCCGAGAGCATTCCCGTGCTGATCGGCGTGACACTGCTCAAGGTGGCGTTGCCCAGATCCGCCGTGTCATAACCGCCCAGTTGGTCGATGGCATCGGCGGCGGTGGTCAGGTTGGTGCCGAGCAGGGCGTTGATGGCGGCGTTGGGTTTTTGGGCTGGCTTGACCGCTTGCGCCTGGACGACCGACTTGGGCTTGGCGCTGGCGGCTACTTTCAGCGGTTCGGTGGAATTGGACGGAGGGGGACTGGTTGGCGATTCAGTGACGGAAATTTGGGTTGTTGGTAATGCAAGGGCGGGGTCTGGCAGCGTTGGTTCGTCGTGCTGCGGTTTTAGGATACTGTCTAAAACTTGTTGGCTATTTTGAGTCGGCGTGATTCCAGGGCGCGCGACCTCTTTAAGTGTAAGGGTTAATTCTACTTGCGCTTCTGTGGTGTAGTCAGGTGTCGCTGCCATAAAGGCCAATTCGTTGATGACCGGCCCAAATTTACCATCGACTTTGCCCGCTTTTATCACGACATGTTTGCCCGCTCCGATGGATTCGCCCGGAACGGAAGTGATTTTCAACATCGCATTGCCTAACGTCGCTGTTCCACCCACCTTGATCGTGGCGCTGCCTTTCTCTGCATCGATACCGTAGACCAGCGTCGCGGTCTTGGAAAATTTGAGATCGTTGACGACCGAAGGAGCGCCCATTTCAGGGCCGACTTCCATCAAGCCCGCCACGTCCAGCGTGTCGACCGTCCCATTGCCGCGGAATGTCGCGTTCTCTCGAACATCCACGCGACTGGATACCGTTCCGGAGTTCACCAGGCGAGCGCCCGACTCGACAGAAACATTGCTCGCAACGGTCCCCTTGTTATTGAGTTCACCGAAAATCCCGACCTGTCCTTCTATATGGCCAGTGTTGATCAATCCGGTTGTCGGCTCGATCACTCCCCAGCCAGTGAAGCTCCCGGTGTGCTCCCATTCGCCTTTCGTGACGTGCATGGCCAGGAAATTACGGGTTTTACCCAATGTGGAGTGCGCGGCGTCGTCCAATCGCAACACATTGGTTCCGCCACCTCCATCAACCATCCCACCGAACGCACCCTTTGCGCTGACATTGACCAAGTCGTTAGTTTTGTTCAGTTTCATGGTGGTTTTGCGAGGTTTGTCGACATTGTGATGTTTGGTATCTGGAGCTTCTGCGAGCGCCTTGAGACGCTCCTGCAGCTGGGCAGTCGTGGGGATTTCGGCAGTTTGCTGAGCCATCGAAACCTCGGCACAGCCAAGTGCCAGAGCTATAGCAAGAGCGAGATGTTGGGGCAGGAATAAGTGTTGGGTAGGCATTGAGTGCGACCTGTGATGGAGAAGGTCGCACTTTAAAAATTTCACCCAGGGCGGCGATGCCAGCCATCTCCTCGCCGTGGGAAAGATTCGGCGGATGAAATTTGTAGGCTGCTCGTGCGGAGTTCAGGATGTCGGTTCGTTGGATTTCATAGTTCGAAGCTTTGCCCTACGGCCTGCTCGGACCTTTCTATTTGACCGGCATTCGACGGGGCAATCACTACCGCCGGATGCCTTGTTTAAATCGTTGGGATAAAGACTTGGCGTTGTCCGGCAGCACTCAATCGGAAAGTGCAACGGACAATTGCTCGATACAGATCGGGCTCGCGATGGTAGGCTTCCTTGGTTCCTGAATCCAAAGGATGAGCCTTTTGCTACACCTTCGATCTGCTGCTGCCTTGTCCCCTGCTCAGCGATTATTCAGATAAGCCTTCCCATAATGCCGCTCCATCCGCGCCTGAATCAGCTCCAGCGCAATGGACATCAACCAGTAAATAATCGCCGCCGTCGTCAGCATTTCGATATAGCGATAACTGGAACGACCATAAGACTGCGCCAAAAACATGACCTCCCAAACCCCCATCACCGAGATCAGCGAGGAATCCTTGAGCATGGAGATGAATTGGTTGGTGGTCGGCGGGATGATGGTGCGCATGGCCTGGGGCAGGGTGACGCGCCAGAAGATCACGGTTTCGCTCAGGCCCAGCGCGAGGGAGGCTTCGCGTTGGCCGTTGGGGACGCCGAGGATGCCGGCGCGGAAGATTTCGCTCAGGTAGGCGCCGTAGTTCAGTGACAAGGCGATGATCCCAGCGGCGATGGCGCCCGGGACCACGCCCAGTTGGGGCAGGCCCAAGTAGATCAGCAGGATCTGGATCAGCAGGGGCGTGCCGCGGAAGAATGACGCATAGAAACTGGCGATACCGAACGCCACCGCGCTGCTGGACAGCCGCGCCAGGGCGGTAATGAAGCCCAGCAATGACGAAGCGACGATCGAGCACAGGCACAGAAACAACGTCAGCACCGCGCCTTGCACAAAGCCATTGGGCGCCAGGTGCATGCCCAGCAGGTTCGGCAGTTTGTCGAGGATGATGGAGAACTTCAGGTCGAAGCTCAGGAAAAAACTCGCAAACAGCACCAACATGACCGCCCAGGTCAGGTACAGGCGGGTGCGAAAACCGAAGATTTTTTGCAGGCGTGACTCAGCCACCGGTGGCGGTGGCTGAGGGGGTGGAAAAGAAGTCATTGGGTAATGTCGGCGCCGATCCATTTTTGCGAGAGTTTGCTCAAGGTACCGTCCTGTTTCAACTGGGCGAAGACTTCACGCACCTTGTTGCCCCACTGGGCATCGCCCTTTTCGATGACCACCGAGTTCGGCTCGGAGTAGAGCGCCTCACCGGCCAGCTTGAAGCGCTTGTCTTCGGTCAGGCGCGGCTGTGCGGTCACCAGGTTGGTCAGCACCGCGTCCAGTCGCACCCCGGCGCCCAGACCCAGGTCCTGGAACGCCACGTTGTCGGTGTCGTAAGGGGCAATCTGCACGTTCTCGAACGGGTAGCTCAGTTGAGTATCCTCGGCACCTTCGATCACCAGGTTCTTGTTCAGGTAACTTTCATAGCTGGAGGCGCTGGTCAGGCCGACCTTCTTGCCGCTCAAGTCCTTGGCGCCGTGGATACGGTCGTCCTTGGCGTTAACCACGATCACCGCTGGCGATGCGTAGTACTGCACGGGAAAATCGAACACTTCGGCGCGCGCCTTGCTCGGCGTCATGGAGCAGATGCAGATGTCATAGCGCCCGCTCCAGTGACCGGCCGCGATCACGTCCCAGGACGGCGTTTCCAGGCGCAGCTTCACGCCCAGTTTCTGCGCCACGGCCTTGGCCACGTCCACGTCAAAACCGTCGAGCTGGTTCTGATCATTGAGGAACGAGAAGGGCGGGTAGCTTTCCATCAGCACGCCAACCAGTTCTTTTTTCTGTTCAACGCGATCCAGCGTGGCGCCGGCGAACGCTTGCGAAGAGGCGCTCAGCAGCGTCAGGCCCAGAGCCAGCAATGGTGGTAGTTTCATGAGAAGGCCCTGTTGGAAAAATAAGTTGTAGTTCTTTGAATGGTGCGTATTAAATAGTTATAAGAACAACTCCGGTAGTGAGTATTTTTCATAAGCTTATGAGTGAATCGCATATGGGCTCAGCAACGACAGTCATTCTCGATGGCGGCATGGGCCGCGAACTGCAACGCCGGGGCGCGCCGTTCCGACAGCCCGAGTGGTCGGCGCTGGCCTTGAGCGAAGCGCCCCAGGCGGTAGAAGCCGTGCACGCGGCCTACATTGCCAGCGGCGCCAACGTGATTACCAGCAACAGCTATGCCGTGGTGCCGTTTCATATCGGCGAAGCGCGTTTCGCCGCAGAGGGTCAGGCGTTGGCAGCACTGGCCGGAGAGTTGGCGCAGCGAGCGGTGCAGGCTTCAGGCAAAGCGGTGCGGGTGGCCGGATCGCTGCCGCCGCTGTTCGGTTCCTATCGGCCGGATCTATTCGACGTCTCCCGCGTCCGTGAACTGTTGGCGCCATTGGTAAACGGCCTGGCGCCCCACGTCGACTTGTGGCTGGCCGAGACCCAGAGTTCCACGGTCGAAGCGCGGGCGATTCACGCCGGGCTACCAAAGGACGGCAAGCCGTTCTGGCTGTCGTTTACCCTCAAAGACGAAGACACTGACGAAGTGCCGCGCCTGCGTTCCGGCGAACCGGTGGCGGACGCTGCGGCGGTCGCGGCCGAACTGGGGGTTGAGGTGCTGCTGTTCAACTGCAGCCAACCGGAGGTGATCGGCGCGGCAATCGACGCGGCGCGGGAAACCTTCGAGGGCCTGGGCGTGAAGATCCACATCGGAGCCTACGCCAACGCCTTCCCGCCACAACCGAAGGAAGCGACGGCCAACGATGGGCTGGATCCGCTGCGCGAAGACCTTGATCCGCCAGGCTATCTCCAGTGGGCGGCGGACTGGCAAAAACGCGGGGCCAGCCATCTGGGCGGCTGCTGCGGGATCGGGCCGGAGCATATTGCGGTGTTGGCGCAAAAGCTGGTCTGAACTTGATGAAATAACCTGTGGCGAGGGAGCAAGCTCCCTCGCCACAGATCCGTGAGATCTTGCTGACATTTGGGCTTACGCTTTTCTCCAAAGCCTGTAGCCCCACCTATACATATGTACGTCATTCCCGCTGAAACGGCGCGATAGGGTCCCAGCCCTACTCATCACCGGGACACCTGAATGACTGCCTTCCCTGAAAATGCACCTGGCGTGACGCCGCAGGCTGCTGGCGTACTGCTCAAACCCATCAGCCTGTTACCCCACGGTTTTCGATTTCAACCTCATGAATTCGCCGATCAATGGCTAAATCAATGGGGTCTTGTCGGCGATACGCGGGTACAAGTCACCTATCAAGAGGTCGAGACAGTCGATTCGGCCGCTCAAAGAAAAACCTCATCGGTGCCGCTGCGTGACGCGGTGACACGAGGCTTTTTGATCGCCCATCAAAGCAGGGCGACCGCTGAGCCTTCTCCGCGCGAGGGTTGGGTTTATCCCCACCGAAGTCATATGTCCCTGGACTTCTCGTCACTGCGGGTCAACGGCAAAGGTCTTTCACCAGACGTTTTGCAGCAACTGCACACCGGCATTGCGTCCGGCTACCAGGGCATTGGGCAGCCGGTCATTACTGAGGTGGACGCCCAAGGCAATCTGCTCAGCCCCCGTGAAAAAGAACAAGTCAGGCAACTGGGGCACTTGGATGTCAATCAGGTGAAGCTGGCGCGTCTGTTCGCTGCTTTGCCAACGTTCGACACCGTGCTCAAGCGTCTGCTGGTCAGCCGCATCAAGGCAAAGATCCCTGAGCGCAAATTCCACACTTCACTGCTCCAGGGCATCGACCCGGATCACTGGTACGTGAACCACTTTAGCGTGGACTCATTCGGTGGGCGTTCATTGACAGCCTCACAGTGCTTTACCGACGTGATGTTGGGCTGTTTAGCGACGGATACACCGCCCACTTACTCGCGCGGTGGCGTGGGCTTCTACACCCGTCCGGATTCGGTGGAAGAGGTCGACAGCGTATTCGTCAGCCCGCTGGACGCGAAAATTCCAGCGCTCATGGAGTCCGTGTTCTATATCGCCGAACCCGCGACCAATGACAGCTTGAAGCAGCAGTTCCGTGACGATCTCAGCGCCTTTCGCCATGACAGAAACGGCGCAGACGCGCTCGATACGTCGACCACTGAAGCGGCACTTGCTCATCTGTTGTCCCGGCGGTTCCTGCATCTTTTCGACTTGTACAAAGTCGATCGGGATCCGGCCACCCCGTTAACCCAAAGTGCGCGAACCCTGCAGGATGAAGAGGATCGCCTGCTGGACCTCATCACCACTCACCCGTCCATGGAGGACAGAAGCCGTTTGCAGCGAGCGCCCATTCCCCATGTCTATGTCGTCATGCTCGACATGGGCGCCGCGAAGCCACAGAAATGGCCCGCTGCGATGGTGATCAAGCGCACGGATCAGCCTTCGCTGTTCCTGTACTCCCTTGAGGGGGGAATACAGCGCTTCCGTTCTTTCCAGGACCTGGTCAATCACGTCAGCCCGACCTACGCGGGACAAAAGTGTGGGATCCGGGACATTGCTTCTGAACTGCCAGGGTCTGTTTTTGCCGTGGCGGCGGATGACCTGCTGCAGCAGCAACGCGCCGCGCTGGAAACGGTCCTGAATGCCTCGGGAAACCAGACACTTCCTTTGGCGGCTTATGCGCTGAAGGTTGAAGATGCGCTGGGGTTGCCCGTGTTGTCGCTGGCCGGGCCGCTGGCGGTGCGTCGGGAAATCCTGGTTGAAAACAACCGTGCCGATTTTTATACAACTGCGACACGTGCGGAAAAATCGAACTACCGCAGCCTGGAAACGCAGGTATTGGAAGCCGCCTACACACTGACGGGTAGCGATATCCCGACGTTGTCGCAGTTCACTCGCCAGAAGATCAAGCAGTACCTGCAACACGCGGTGTACCCCGGCGTTGATCCCGACCCGGACAAGACCCTGGTCACGCTCTCCTATGGCAAAGGCGCCAACCCAAGGCAGTCACGTATCGTCAGCCTGACCGAGTTGATGCTCGATAACCTGCGCCCGGCTCAATACCCGAACGCAATGAGAGAAGTGCTGGCCGTCTACCTTGTCGATCAAGATGGCCAGCGTATCCGGCATCCGGCCGACGGCTTCCCGATCACATTGACGGGGCGCGAGCTTGCCAGGATGGCGACGCATATTGATGCCGGTGGCCGTTATGAAACCCTGCTCAGGAAGGACATGAATAAACCTGACTACAAAGCAGCCTGGCAGGCGGCGTACCTGGCCAAT
The DNA here is from genome assembly GCF_963970515.1 of Pseudomonas sp. RL_5y_Pfl2_73. Classification (NCBI taxonomy): domain Bacteria; kingdom Pseudomonadati; phylum Pseudomonadota; class Gammaproteobacteria; order Pseudomonadales; family Pseudomonadaceae; genus Pseudomonas; species Pseudomonas sp. RL_5y_Pfl2_73. The sequence continues at coordinate 178,519 of NZ_CAXAPD010000011.1, forward strand.
ATGAAATTCAAAGGCTATGAGGCCGGGCTCAGGGGCGATGAAGTCTTCAAGACCACCGTGTTCGATAGGGCCTTCCATCCACCCAAGCCCAAGAAGTTGATTGCTCTCTGGCAGCAGGCTGTTCTGCAATCGCCCGTTGCCGAGACACGTGCCCTGGTCCAGGGACGAAGGGTGCAGGTCTATGCGCTTGTGCTGGGTGGAAGTGTCGGGGCTGGCGAACAGCATGGGACGATGGGTAATGCGATCAGCATTGATGGCGTCCTGGTTTTTTCCGATCAGGACGGGCCGGACTTCAAGGGAACCGTGGGGGTTTATTTTCCGGACAGCCCCGAGGGTAATGACTATCATGAGTTTTCCAGCCTGGGCGAGGGGGTGGCGGGGCTGTTGCAACAAGAGCAATGGCAGGGATATTTCCGCTCACGCATTTGCACCCTCGATCCTGAAGAGATAAAGCGCACGTTGGGGCAACAACGTGGCCGACCGTTGATCCGCGGCGCGTTGATCCCTGGCAATCTTCTCGAGGCCCTCCACCGCGCGCACGTCAACTTCCATAGCGCGTATGCCGATCACCGCTCCAACAGCAACCGGGATGTTCATCGCCAGACGTCTGCCAGGCTGGTGATGATGGCGATGGAAACGTTCATGGACCTGGCCGGCATTCTCCTGGTCCCCGGCTTCCAACTGCTCAAGAGCGCCATCAAGACCGGCTGGTTGATGGTCAGGACCGGCGCTGTTCCAGCGAACCTGGCTACCTTGGCCTTTGTCCACAGAGTGGCCAATTATGGCGGACGAGGGGTGGCGGGTGGCGTGAGTGTTCCGGTGCGGGGGCAGTCCTCTTTCCTGGCCCTGACGGCCCGCCAGAGCCAGGGCGAAACATTGGCTGGCCTGCCTTTGGAAGACGCGCTTTACCGCCGTTATGCCGTGACAGATACCTCGTTGCTACAAGGGCTCGCCGCCGATGCCCAGGGCTTTTATCGCCCCACGGTCAATAACAGCGTCACGCGTGCGGTGTACGTGCGACAACCCGATGGGACGGTGTTCCGGGTGCACGACCATACGAAGTTGACGGCGACCGAGGCCACCCTTGTCGACCCTGCTACCGGGTTGAGTATCCGTTCCAGTGGCGTGATGCGAAGTACCGTTGCCCGGATGCCCAACGGAGAGTGGCGTGCGGTTGGATTTGGTCAGGGCGGCGGGAAACGCCCGGCAGGTAGCTCTCCACAACCAGGCCCTTCCAAACCCAAAGTGCCTGCTCTGTCGCTTCGTGCTTGCGAATGGGTACGGACCGCTGGCCATTGGGACAACGACATCATGGACCTGGTCCCCTCTGTCATGACTCGTCTTCCGAGCTGGCCGCAGAACCGGAGCTTGCTGATCATGGACGAAATAACCGCAGGGCGTAGTTGGTCAGTACGCTTCACGCCAGGGCAAGACGAGCGCTTCTATCGGATGAGTCAGCACCCAGATAGATCATCCACGGATATCGTCTTGAGGCGAACGGCTGAAAATCACTACAGTTTGATTTTGGGTAGGCGGGTCGTTGAGATTCCCGCCGATGGCGATTGTTTTTTCAATGCCGTCGCCCGTGGGCTCAATGAAGGGCAGGCGCAGGAAGCCTTCACGATGCAAGGGCTGCGTAATGCAACTGCCGATTATATCGTTGGACATCCGCAAATCAGCCGCTTCGTGATGCAGCCGGCCACCGGCTTGCAATTGGCGCTCTCCGACATCGCGCCTTGGTTGCAAGAGCTCTTGGAGGAGGCAGCGCTCTCTGATCTCACTCGGATTGTCTACAACGCCCCCAACCCACATCGCTTGTTCCAGCCGGTTCTGGATCACCTTGACCGTCACGCCAACAGCTTGGGCCGAAGGACGCTGGACGCAGCGCGGGACGGCATCCTGCCGCCGGAGCTGTTGCAGGAGATCGGGCATTATCTATCGGTTCGGTCTCCGGAGCGCCTGATGCCAAGTAGCGCGCCCTTTTACACTCAGGAAACGCAGTCCTTGCGCAGGTTCTTCGAAGACGTGCTGCTGGGGCCCATCGACGATTTGCATCTGACCGAACTGCTCAATAACGAACACCTTCAACTTTCTCAGGATGTGATCCATATCATGCTTGAGTATGGTGTCAGGGCTCGACAGTTGACCGACCATCATCCAAGGAATGAGCTGGCTTACGTAAAATACAATGAGACCCTGCACGGCCATTTGGACGATGATCAACTGGATGATTTACTGGAAGGTGCTGATCTGGTGGATCAGGCCGATCTGAATGAAGTAAAGCAAAGGTATCAACGTGAGTCGGGCGTCACCATTAATGACGATGCCAAGTTAATGAACCAGTTCATGTATTACGATCAGGTAGAAGACACCATCGATCTGCTCAGCGTTGCCCTCGGGCGGTTTCCCGATTTGCAGCGACGGGCTAATCTGCTTCTTCGCTCAACGGTGATTTCCTCGAACCTCGGCGGCATGCTGCCGGTCAATGTCCTTGCCAGGTGGCTACGTGATCCGAAGCTGTCTGAGGCGCGGCTTGGGATCATTGCGGAATATGCCAATACCCGCTACACCGAAGTGATTGACGACGGCACGATAAGTATTGACTGGATGCAGCCGTTCGATGATCAGAATCTGAACAGTATTATCCGGCAGCAAGACAGCCTGACGAGATTTGTAGAGTTTCTGGGGTGGGTACAATCGGAAGCCGAAACGCCAGCAGTGGTAGGTTTGTTTAGCGTTTCGGGACAAGCTGTTTCTAATACCAGGGTTTCGATTTTATTAAGTACGCCGAATATTTTTAATTTGATCCAGCGCTTCCCGAGGGATCACGCTATACAAATATGGGAGGACCTCGTTGGGCCGTATTTCAGCGATGCCGCTGTTCGAGCCGCGCTCAGGCAACCTGGCTCGCTTCGTTCAGAGTTGGATATTGCAAGGGCGTTAAGAGTTGGGCTTGGCGTGGACGGGAGGCGCGCGAACCAAATCGTTAGAGATTCACTCGGTGTTGGCCAGCGACAGGCTCAACAATATCTCTACAATTTTGAGTTCCCAGCCAATCGTTTGGGCCACAGGCTTTTGGACTTTGCATTGTATTTGGAAAGCCACATGGCGGTGCCCGATTGGGCCTGGCGATACCTGAGGCAGGGCGTCACGCGCGAAACGCTCAAGCCATTTGGAGCCAAAAAGAAACCTTGATCGCTTAGTCGCGGGCTACTTACAGCTCTGATGCAAGTCGCCCCATCGCCATTCCCCGCAAGGATTGGCGGTGGGGTCGTCAACTACGTGATGGACGCCGAGCCGGCTCGCCGAAACGGGCCGTCAGCCACCGACAGCGGATGTCCGACACTCTACTAGCCCTCGCACTTGCCCACTTTCGCTCTGATTCTCCTCACTCAACCACTGCTCGAATCCTGCCGCGATCTCCGGCCAACCCGAATCCAGTATTGAGTACCACGCCGTATCTCGGTTCTGCCCCTTGACCACCATGTGCTGGCGGAACACCCCTTCAAACGTGAACCCCAACCGCTCGGCCGCGTATTTGGAGCGGGCATTGCCGTTGTTGCACTTCCATTCCAGCCGGCGATAACCCAGGGCGAAAGACTCCTTGGCCAGCAAATAAACCGCCTCGGTGCTTTTCGGCGAACGCTGCATCGGCGCGCCGAAGGTCACATGGCCAATCTCGATGCGGCCCTGGGCCGGGACGATGGACATCAGGCTGAGAATGCCCTGCACCTCGCCACTGACGCGGTCGATCACGCTGAAGAAATACGGGTCGGTGTTGGCCGCATGGTTGTTCAGCCAGGCATCGAACGCGCCGCGATCCGTGAACGGACCATAGGGCAAGTAATCCCAGAGCTTCGGGTCGGCGCCGGGGCCTTCAAGGGCTTGCCAGAGGCCATCGGCATGCCGCGCCGGGTCGAGCTTTTCCAGGCGGATGAAACGCCCTTGGAGCACCTGTGCAGAGGGCGCCGGGACACCTTTCCAATCGGCGAGTGAAGTCGACATGCTGCGCTCCTTAAAGGGCTTTGCGAAATTGAATGAAGCCTGGGCGCTCGGCGATGCGCTCGTACAGCTGGATCGCCGTGGCGTTGGTTTCGTGAGTCAACCAGTGCACCTTGCAGCAACCATCGGCCTTGGCGGTGGCGTAGACGAATTCGATGAGCTGGCGACCTACACCGCTGCCACGGCTCTGTTCCGTTACCAGCAGGTCTTGCAGGTAGCAGGAATTCTCGATGCTCCAGTTCGAACGGTGATAGATAAAGTGCACCAGGCCCACCGCCGTGTCGCCATCCCAGGCGAGGGCAGCATGGGTCGGTTCATGCTCATCGAGCAAGCGTTGCCAGGTGCTTTGGCTGACGGCGTCCGACAATTGGGTTTTATAGAACCGCAGGTAGGCTTGCCACAGCGGCAGCCAGGCGGCGTGAGCGTCGGCGCTGACGAGGCGGATTTCAGGTTGGCTCATGTTCACTCCTTGGACAATTGTTCAGGCATCAGGTGGGCGAGCGCCCGGTCCAGCGGGTCGGGACTGGCGGCAAGGCCGTTGCGTACCCCGGCGGCATCCGCGGGGCTACGGTTCTGGCTGAGCTTGCGCTTGCCTTCCAGGCGCTGGATGGGCAGGGCGAAGCCGACGATGGCTTTGAGCATGCTGTCGATGTAATCGGGCGGCGCGTCATCGATCTTCCACGGCTGCTCGCGACCGGTTTCGTGGCGGTCGGTGAGGGCGCCCACCAGGTTGCGCAGACGATGAGCATCGCTGAACACCTCAGCGCTGCCGTAGGCGTGTACGGCCACGTAGTTCCAGGTCGGCACGACTTTGCCGTGTTCGGCCTTGCTGGCGTACAGCCCTGGGCTGACGTAGGCATCGGCCCCGGCGAATATCACCAGGGCTTCGGCGCCGGCTTCGAGGTCGCGCCATTGTGGATTGGCCCGGGCCATGTGGCCGTAGAGGCTTCCGTTCGGACCTTGTTGCGTGTCCAGCAGCAACGGCAGATGACTGGCCTGCAAGCCGTGTTCACCTTGAGTGATCAAGACGGCCAGGCGGCAATCACCCATCATGGCATGCAGTTGAGGCAGGTCTTCGACGGCAAAGGCTTTAGGGTTGTACATGACGATTTTCCTTGGCGAATGCGAGCATCCTAGGCAGGCTATTGGTCTGTTGTAAGAGCCACTTACGGCCAATTCGATAGGTCCATTCGTGAGGGCTGTCATGCACAACGCCGCGCCGCCATTGTCGTTCAACCCCGCTGGCATCGAGCTGGACCGCCGCCAGGGGCTCAGCCGCCAGCTCTACCAGGCCTTGCGTGCCCGGGTGCTCGATGGGCGCCTGGCCAGCGGCACGCGCCTGCCGGCCAGCCGCGACCTGGCGGCGGCCTTGTCGATTTCGCGCAACAGCGTGGTGCGGGCGTACGACCAGCTCTACGCCGAGGGTTTCATCGAAGGACGGGTCGGTGACGGTACTTATGTGGCGAAACTGTCCTCGACGGCGCTGCCGCTGAAAAACATATCCACAAAAGTATCCACAGGGTTTTCAACAGGCTTACCCACAGCCTTATCCACAGATTGGCTGGATTTGCCTGTGGGTCCATCCAGTAAAGTTATCCACAGTGATGCGCTCAACCGTGTCAAAAAACACCATTTGGCCCAGCCACCCAGTGGCCCGCCACGGGCGTTCAGGGTCGGTGTGCCGGCTTTCGATCTGTTCCCTTTCGACGTCTGGGCCAAGCTGAATGCGGCTTTCTGGCGCAAGCCGGACCTGCAACAGCTGTGTTATGGCGACTCCCAAGGGGATGCGCGCTTGCGCGGGCTGATCGCGGCGTACTTGCGCAGCTCCCGGGGGCTGCACTGCACGGCTGAACAAATTGTGATCACCAGTGGCGCGCAGCAGGGCATCAGCCTTTGTGCACAGCTGTTGGTGGACCCGGGCGACGTCGTGGCGGTGGAAAATCCCGGCTATCGCGCGGCCGGGCATGCGTTCGCCGTTGCCGGGGCCGATGTCAGGGGCGTGCCGGTGGATGGCGACGGCTTGGATTGCGCCGCGCTGGGCGCGTTGAGCCACTGTCGGCTGGCCTACGTCACCCCGTCCCATCAATACCCGACCGGGGTGGTCATGAGCCTGCCACGGCGGCTGGAGTTGCTGGCCTGGGCTGAGCGCAACGACGGCTGGATCGTCGAGGATGACTACGATGGCGAGTACCGCTACAGCGGCGCGCCACTGGCGCCCTTGGCTGCACTGGATCGCCAGGGGCGGGTGCTTTATGTCGGCACGTTCGGCAAAGTGGCGTTCCCGGCCCTGCGCCTGGGCTACCTGGTGCTGCCGCCGGGCCTGGTCGACGCCTTCGCCCGCCGGCGCGCCGTGGACGTGCGCCACTCCGAAGTCAGCACCCAGGCGGTGATGGCCGAGTTCATGGCCGCCGGGCATTTCCAGCGGCATATCCGGCGTATGCGCAGGGCCGCCCTGGTTCGGCGAGATGCGTTGCTGGCGGGCTGGCCCGAGGCGGTTGCGGGTGTCGGTGCCCTGCCCACCGTCGTGGCCGGGCTGCATCTCACGGTCCCGGTAGAGAGCATCGAGCGCGAGCGTGAACTGATCGCCCAAGCGACGAGTGTGGGTGTGGAAATCAATGGCCTGAGCAGTTATTGGTTGCCCAACACACCGACGCCGGTGCGCGCCGGGCTGGTGCTGGGGTTTGCGGCGGTCCCGCCAGCGGCGATTGGCACCGCGCTGGCGAACCTGTCGAAAGCCTGGAAATCCTGAGGGCGCGCCGCCGGGGCATCGGCGGCGGCGTTGGCTTTATGGCCGCTCTTTTGGGAAAAACACCTGCTGGGCCTGGTCCACGGCAATTTCGCTTCGGTAGTGATTGATCAACTGACGCTGGCTGAAGCCTTTTGTAGAAACCTCGGCCCCCCCCAGAACCACCTGCTCCACTGTTTTCAGGCGTGCCGAAAGGAACGTACGGGCGGGTACCCAGTTTGTGGAGTAGTGAAAGTCGGCGAACCAGAGCGTCTTGCTGGTCTTCCTGTCCTTGATTTCATACCTGTCGAGGAAACCATGTATGGGGCCCTTGATGCGTTGTCGGTTGATCCGTTTGGTGATGGAAATCCGGTTTCGATCCTTCAGCCAGATCACGCCACTCATGGTGGGTGGGCTCTGTTTGATGATGTTCAGTACGGTTTCGAACTCCTGCTCATAGAGCGCCTTCGATTCTTTTTTGAGGCGCAATCGCAAGGCTTCGGCCGAGCGCTGCTGCGCTTCTGATGTTTCAATCGTCTCGTTGGTGACAACGCTTTGCGCCTGGTCGAGTGCCTTCCGGATCGCGATGCCGACCTTCTCCATCCGGCTGGCGTGTGCATTGAGGATCATCGTCACGCCGGCCGGTGTCCGGCCTGGCTGTTTCAGGTCTTGTTCAATTTGCACGTTGAACGCGGTCAGCCCGTCGATCAGGGCTTGGCCTTTGCGAACGCTCGTATCCAGCGAAGGGACTGCCAGGGGAGGCGGGTCGGACATCATGTGGGGCGCCCATTCGCCGGTTTCCTTGCGGTGGAACGAGGCGATGATTTCATCCGAGAACGGATTCTTCACATCGACCCAATCCGTTTCCTCGTGCAACTGCGATAAGCGAGGCTCGCCACTGATGACGCCCCAGAAGCGGGCCCTGATGAATTTTTTCCTGGGCCGTGGACGTGGCTCATGAGCGCGGCCTGATCTTCGCCGGTTGCTTCGCTCATCGAGGGCTTGGGCCAACTGGCGCAACGCTCGTCTTCCACAATCGCCTATCTGCCGGGTCAGGCGAGTGAGCTGTGCAGGGCTGGCGCTGTCCTGGTATTCGCTACCCATGTAGTCGAGATGTTCTTCGATGGCGGCGAACTGTTCCGTCAGGCTGCCCAGTGCATCGATTTGTTCATCCAGCCGGATCATGCTTCGCTCATCCACGGCGTCGCGTAGGCTTTGGAAGGCCACCGTAGCGTTGTCGACAATCCGGTTAATTTCCACCCAGCTTTCAGGCATCGTCTCGACGCTTTCAAGAGACAGGCAGAGGTGGCGGTACATATCCAGCTGGATGAGCCGCAGATCGTCACTTTTGTAGGCCGGCATTTTTCCACGGTACTGGTGGACAAACTCAAAGCCTTCGCGCCCCATCTCCTTGAGCCTGGAGAAGCGTGTCTCCATGTAGTCCAGGCGCTCGATCATGTCGTCACCGGCGCTGATCATGCTGTTGGCCGCATCGATGTGTTGTTGTTCCAGCACCTTGACCTCGGACGTGATCATGCCCATGGCTTCGGTAATGGCAGGGGTAAAACGCTCTCGCAATACATCCATTTCTGCGAAGGTGAAATTGACCTGTGCGTTCAGGTAACCGAGGCTGACGCGAGGGTAGTCGGGCCTTGACTGAAAGACCGGCCATTCAATCAGGGTCCTCAGCGCTTTTTCGTAGTTTTCTCGTTGGGCTTCCAGGGTCGTCAGATACGCCTCACGCTTGGTTTCCCGGGCCGCGCCGGACGCCTGGTTCATTTCCTGCGCGTCCATGGTCAGCAACTTCTGGTTCGCCGGTTTCTGTTCTTCAAACTGGTTGAGTTCGGTCAGCAGCTCCACGCTGCGGCGTCGTGCCTCGGCGACGACCCTTTGCCGGGCACCTTTCGAGCCGCCGCCGCGTAAGCGCAAGCGGGTATCGATCTGCCACTGGCCGTGCGCATCATGGATCAGCGGAGGGCCGGTGCGGGCTCCATCAATGATGCAGACCTGGTCGCCCTCTACGGTGACCTCGAACCATTTTCCCGCCATTTTCGCGTACCACTTCCTACCCGTCGCATAGAGGCCCCTGAGCGCGCCTTCGGCCCTGGGTTGCCCAGGTGAGTCGGGGGCCGCGATGCTGAAGCTATCGAGCAGATTGGCGCGCTTGCTCGACCTGCCGATCAACGCACCACTGGTATGAACGACCTCGTAGTGCTCTTGCGGCAGCTCTGGCTTGGTGAGCGGCGCGAGCGTTTCGATAGTGAGCTTGGGTTTGGGCACTGGCGGGATTTGTGGCGGGGCAATCTCCGGGGCTTCTGTCGGACGGCTACCTTTGCTCGCCCTGGTGCGGTCAATCACGTAATGGATGATCCCCAAGGAGACGTTCAACAACACATCGACAAAGAGCGCCCACTTGTCCTGACTATTGGTTTCTTCGTCACTCTGCGTCAGCTGTTCAAGGTCGTCCAGGATTTGCCAGAGCCAGGTCGCGGTGGCCACCGTGGTGCCGAGGTAGGGCAGCGCCAGGTTGAAAATCAGCCAACCGGCCTGCTTGAAAGACTCCCAACGGCTTTCGCGATTGGAGACCGACTGATGATCGGCGAGCGTGACCAAGGCATTGGCGTTGGCCCGGAACAACAGTGGCAGGAAGTCGGCGCCCAGGGTCTCGTCGCCAAGGCTGACAGGACCGTTATTGGACAAGGTCTCCAGCGGGGCTGCCACGAACTCCACGATGGTCCAGGGCGAGGGCAGGGCGCCTGGAAAGACATCTCGGCCATAGGTTTCTCGTACCCCATCGGGCAGCCACGCCAGTACCGATTGGCGCAAGGGCGCATTTTGCCTGATGGTGTACAGCAAGTTGCTGTACGACGGGAATTGCCACAGCTGCGGTTCAAGCAACGGTCGATAAATCAGGCAAGGACCGGCACTTGGCGTCTGCGGGCCGATCACGAACATGTTGGCAACGATATCCTCTGAAAGCCCCAGCTGCAGCTCGGGCACGAAAGCCAGTTTGCGCAGGACGATGGTTTGCCCGTCTACCTTGCGGTCGGCTTCCTGGGGTTCCATCAGTGCCGCGACATAACGGCAACCGCGCTCATCGATATTGCCCCGCCCACGGAGTTTGCCTTCCAGTGCAAGCATGGGCAGCTGTATGCGCAACTGTGAGGTGTACAGCTTTTCGCGGCGGCTCGACTCCGCCGGGTCATCGAGCAGTTTTTGCTTGATCAGGTCGGGATAAAACCGACCGATGTCGACCTGCGTGATGAGATTCTCGATGTAGTCCACCGTCAACCAGGCGGGCAACACGGTCGCGTCGAGGGCCCCCACCGTTTTGTTGCCCGGAGGCAGTGCAATCAGGTTTTGCAGTGCCAGTTCGACGAGGTTGAACCGGGTGGTATCCAACTTGAAGGGCACAACGAAGGTGCCCCAGACCACGGGGCTTTTTATCTCGATCTCGATTTTTTCCGGGTCCAGCGTCGATGCATCGCGGTGGTCCGCCAGCATCTGCGTTTTCAGCGCGTGCGACGCATAATTCTTGATGAGGGGAATATCGTCCAGGTAGGTTTTTCCGGCGTGGGAGCTGCTCAGCGCCGAGAGGTTTTTCATGTATTGGGCGAACAGGATCTGGTCGGAGATCGGCGCGCTCTGCAGCCATTCGGGCAACTGTTTTTGGAACCAGCTTTCGCCAGGTCCTATGTCCAGCCCGCTGGGGGCCGGTGGTTCGTCATCAGCAAAGGTTGGATTCAGACTGATGCTGGGGATGCCGAGGATCTTGACCTGCACCGCGATGATCCCGCAGGCCTTGCTATCGAAAATATTGCCGTCGGGTTCATAGAGCCGCCAGCGAATCTTCGTCGGGTGGACCAAGGTCCCCAGGTGATCGGAAAGGGCTTGTCCCAACGCATGCCGTGAAGCGAACTTCTGGTAGCCGTTGAGCAACGAGTGCACAAGGATGACCTCTTTGTTGTCGATCAGGCCGATCAGCACCACCAGCGAGTTTTCATTGACGCGGTTGACCTCGTCGCCGTCGACCTCCTCGATGTCGACCAGATACGCGTGGCTGTCATAGCTGTCCTTGCGGTCTTGTGGGTCGGGGTACAGGAATAGTTGCCGGGCCATGTCGCATTCAGTCGCCGTCCAGCCCTCGATCTGCTTGACGTCCCAGAGCTTGCTCAGCGTGTGGGAGAGTTCATGCCAGCGTGGGCCGTAATTGCCGAACGGCATGTTCCAGTACGCCAGTTGCTGCTCCTGGCTGGCCGGCACCATGGCCGGCACCAGCTCGTTGATCAAACGGCCGATCTGGTCGATGCGCACCGGCAAATGCACCTCGGGCGCGGTGATCGGCAGTTGGGTCAGGAAGTGCAGCCCTTCAATCAACAACGTGGGTTTGCTCTGGTCCACCCTCGAAGCCAGCAAATCGCTGAGCGATTCATAGCGGGTGGGACGCGCCACGATCTCGCCACCAACAATGTCCCAGGCCGGTTCGCCGATGACGGTGGTAAGCGGGTCGAGATCCAGTGATGGGTACAGCTTCTTGAGCGCATTGCGCAGCAGCATGGCCGCCACTTCCGGGTAGGTGGGGCCTGCGAGCAGCTGGTTGAGCAGCGCGCTCCTGATGCTCGCATTGAACTCCGGGGCGGTGCCGGTAGGGTCCGATGTCATCTGAGTTGTCCCTCTCTCGAGATAGATGAAAAACCCAAAGCCGAACGCTTCGGGGTTTCCATGCTAGAGAGGCAGGAAACGGGGCTGGTGGTAACTATGTATACGCTGGTGGGAGCAAAGCTTGCTCCCACAATGGCCGTTATCCCCCAACGGCCTTTACTGGCCGGATTTTACCCGCGTCCAGGCCCGCGTACGCGCGCGTTCGGCATCCCGGGGCAACGGTTGCAAAGTGTAGAGCGAGGCCATGGCCGCCTCGGTCGGGTACAGGTTGGGGTTGCCGCGAATCGCCGGGTCGACCCTCTCGGTGGCGTCCTTGTTCGGGTTCGGATAACCCACAAAATCGCTGACCGGCGCGATCACCTGCGGCTGCAGCAAGTAGTTGATGAAGGTGTAGGCGTCGTCCGGGTTTTTCGCGCCTTTGGGGATGGCGAGCATGTCGAACCAGATCGGCGCGCCTTCCTTGGGCAGGCGCATGTCCACCGTCACGCCGTTCTTGGCTTCCTTGGCCCGGTTGGCGGCCTGGGAAAAGCTGCCGGAGTAGCCCACCGCCACGCAGATATCACCGTTGGCGATGTCGGCCATGTACTTGGACGAGTGGAAATAGGTGATGTATGGGCGCACCTTCATCATCAGCGCTTCGGCCTTGGCGTAGTCCGCCGGCTTCTTGCTGTTGGGGTCCAGGCCCAGGTACTGCAAGGCCAGGGGCAGGATCTCCGACGGCGAATCGAGCAGCGCCACGCCGCACTGCTTGAGCTTGCTGAGGTTCTCTTCCTTGAAGATCAGGTCCCAACTGTCCACCGGCGCGTTGTCGCCCAGGGCGGCCTTGACCTTGTCCGGGTTGAAGCCGATCAGGATGGTGCCGTACATGTAGGGCACGGCGAACTTGTTGCCCGGGTCGTTGGCTTCGATCAGCTTCATCAGCTTGGGGTCGAGGTGGTTCCAGTTCGGCAGCTTGCTGCGGTCCAGGGGCTGGAACACTCCGGCTTCGATCTGCTTGGCCAGGAACACGTTGGACGGCACCACCACGTCATAGCCGGAGTTGCCCGTCAGCAGCTTGGCCTCCAGGGCCTCGTTGGTGTCGAAGATGTCGTAGACCAGCTTGACCTGGCTGTTCTGCGCCTTGAAATCCTCCAGGGCCTTGGGCGTGATGTAGTCGAACCAGTTGTAGACGCGCAAGGTGCGCTCCTCGGCCTGGGCAGCGCCGCAAAGCAGCGCGGCGCACACGGCGGGAGCCATTAAACGCTTGAGTCTGTTCATGCTGTTATTCCTCATGGGGCGCTTTGGAAACCTTCAAGAACGTTCACGGCATTGATGCCGATTTCTGCCACCGCGTAGCCGCCTTCCATCACGAACAGCGTTGGTTTGCCGAGCGCCGCGATGCGCTTGCCCATCGCCAGGTAGTCCGGGCTGTCGAGCTTGAATTGCGAGATGGGGTCGTCCTTGAAAGTGTCCACGCCCAGGGACACGACGATGACATCGGCGTCGTAACCCCGGATCTGCCCGCAGGCCTGCTCCAGCGCCGCGCTCCAGGTGTCCCAGCCTGAGCCGGCTGGCAAAGGGTAGTTGAAGTTGAAACCCTCACCGGCGCCCTCGCCATGCTCGTCGGCATAACCCAGGAAAAACGGAAACTCCGCCTCCGGATGGCCGTGGATCGACGCGAACAATACGTCGCTGCGCTCGTAGAAAATCGATTGGGTGCCGTTGCCGTGGTGGTAATCCACATCGAGGATGGCGACCTTCTTATGGCCCTGGTCGAGAAAGGCCTGGGCGGCGATGGCCGCGTTGTTTAGGTAGCAATAACCGCCCATCAAGTCCCCGGCGGCGTGGTGCCCCGGTGGGCGGCACAAGGCAAAGGCACTGCGCGCGCCACGCTGGATGTCCGCCTGGGCAGTGAGGGCTACTTGCGCGGCGCTGTAGGCTGCCTGCCAAGTGCCGGCGGTAATCGGCGCGCCGGCGTCGAAACTGTAGTAACCCAATTGACCGTGCAGGCTCGTGGGGATGACCGTGCGAAAGGTCCGCGCCGGCCAGGTGTAGGGCAACAAATCACCGTCGCGGTTGTACTTGACCCAACGGTCCCAGGCACCTTTGAAAAATTCCAGGTACGCCGCACTGTGGATACGCTGGATCGGCCCCAGGCCAAAATCCTGCGGCGCCTCCACCGGCCCCAGCGCCCGCGCCTTGACCCGCTCCAACACGTGATCGGCTCGGGACGGCATTTCGAAGCAAGGCATCAATTGCCCGTCCATCAACTCGCAGCGGCCGTGGTGCAGGTGGTGATCGTCTGAGTAGATCGTCAGCATTTTTTTGTTCTCCGCAAGGCTGGTCGGTTTGAACACAGTCTTGCGGTGTGGGGCGTTTCAGAGAACGGCAGGAGAGGCCAAAAGGGGATCGAAATGGCCAATAAGTTTGACCGTAAATCGCCCCTTGTTGGCGCGGGTTTGCGCTGGTTCGGGGCGTTGGGAACCAGGGCTATCTGAGGCCATATAATGACGGGGTAGCGAAGTGTTGAAGCGAGCCTTCCAGCTTGAAAGCCAGCTTCGTTTTTTTGTTGCCAGCCGCTAAATAAAAAGCGGCCGATGGGCCGCCTAATGCTTACTTTGTGGGGGTTACGCGCTGGCAGATAGCTTGACCAAGCGCGAGCCTGCGAGTGCACCATCAGGCTCATCGGAGGACCCACGACGGATGCGGTCGAGTATCCGCAAATCCATTGAGCTTGTGACACGAGCTTTGCGCAAGCCGCGTACGTACAAGCAGTCAAAGTTGTCCTGCCCTTTATGTTTGCCGGCCTTCCCGCGTTGGGTTGCTTTCAATTTGCTCATTTTTCGATCACCTCTGAAATGATGCTATTACTCATCAAGAGTCAACACAAGGGCACCGTTTACCATCTGAAATTCATTTTCGACGTATATAGGGACTGCACCGGGTAACGGGCTATCTATTTCAATGAGTTCCGCACCAATGATCTTGCAGTACTGAGTAACGGCAAGCACGCAAAGCTGGATGACTCTTCTCTTCAACGGGTGTGAACCACTCTCCCGCTTGGGATGGCCTTCCAGTAGTTTGATCCGTACAACGGTGCGTTTGCCGCTGGGTGTGGCGAAGCATAGACCGCACAGTAGATTCCCGTACCACAGCGCAAGGTCAAGATGTCGGGCATCGCTTTTGATGACCTCTGGAGAGTCATGCCAGGGGAAGCCATGGTCTGATTCCCATAGATTAAATTGTTCGAGCGCATCAGCATCGATGTTGCCGAAGCGCACCAGTGCAAAATCAACACCAGACGCTCGTTCAGGATCTGCTGGTTCTTGTGCTAGGGATGGTCTGAAATAGCCGGATATTCTCCGGCTATTGAGTCGTCAGTGCTTTTCAAAAAACGACCCCCGTCGAAATTTGACCCATTCTCTTCATTCTTCAGCCCTTCCGGCCGCTGCAAGGCGCTTGGCAGCCGCCATTTCCTGTATTACACGCGCACCTCTCCTGTGCCCGCCAATAAATGTCGACGCGCCATCCACAGGTTTGACAGGGCGAACAACGTCACCATCTGAGCCGTGTTCTTGGCCAACCCTCGAAAGCGCACCTTTT